>CAZRHX010000246.1:0-2460 GCA_964599855.1 uncultured Tissierella sp.
TGGCTCAGGCAGTTAGATTTGGTATTGCGCGTGGAGTATTTACCAATGAGGCAGGACTTGGTAGCTCTCCTATAGCACATGCTGCAACGACTACAGATCACCCAGTTCGTCAAGGCCTTTGGGGGGTATTTGAAGTCTTTACCGATACCTTGGTTATATGCTCACTTACAGCTCTTACTATACTGACATCTGGCGTATGGGAAACTGGAGAGACTGGAGCGGCACTAACTACTATGGCCTTTAGCAAAGGACTTCCGGGAGAATGGGGAGGAACAATTGTTTCTATAGGCATACTTCTATTTTCATTTTCCACTATACTTGGATGGGAGTATTATGGTGAGAAGTGTGCAGAATATTTATTTGGATCTAAAGCAATATTGCCTTATAAGATTCTTTGGATTCCATTTATAGTTGTAGGTTCAATAGGTGGACTGAAGGTACTTTGGGATGTTTCAGACACTTTGAATGCACTTATGGCTATACCAAACTTGATAGGAGTAATAGCTCTTAGTGGAATAGTTTTTAGGCTTACTAAGGAGTTTTTCTCTAATCAGTATGTAAATGAAAAACTGAAATAATATATAAATTCATATATTGCTTATATTGATGAAATGTTTTTAAATAGTTTTTGATTCTTTAGATTTTTCTTTCTTAATTAGAATACTTGCAACAAAAGCTGTTATAGGTATGGTTAAAACGAGTCCAATACTTCCTGAAAGAGATCTAACTATTTCCGTAGCTATGATATCTAAATTCATTACCTTTACTATAGATGCTTCATGTGCCATAAAGAGTACTAAGATTGGGATGGAACTTCCTGCATAAGCTAAGATCAAAGTGTTTGTCATAGTTCCCATAATATCTTTTCCTACATTCATTCCAGATTTAAATAATTCTCTTTGGGTTAAAGAGCTATTAGCTTTATTTATTTCATCTATTGAAGAAGAAATAGACATTCCAACGTCCATTACAGCTCCAAGAGAACCGAGAATTATTCCTGAAAATAAGAGGTTTTGAAAATTTAAAGTGATGTCTTGAGGAATATAGAGAAGCATACCAGCTTCTTCAGGACTTAAACCTGTTAGTTGGATTTTACTTCCTACAAAATAGGATATAGCTCCTGCGATAACAACTCCTGAGATAGTGCCTATTATAGTTGCAAAACTCTTACTGTTTATTCCTCCTACAAGGAATATTGTAATTATAGTAATGACTATGGAAATTAAAATAGAAATCGGAACAGGATTCATTCCTTTTAGTATAGATGGCAATAGGATATATATTATTGATGCCATAGTTAAGCTTAAAGAAATAAGGGCTTTGACTCCTTTAAATCTCCCTACTAGTAGTATTAAAACTACAAACAATATGGTTAGATAAAGAGTATAGTCACCTCTAGAGTAGTCGGATATAAAAACTGAAGGACCAGCTTCGTTTTCTTCAATCATAACTACTACCTTATCACCTTTGTCGACTACTATATCGTAGACTACATTGCTGGATAAGTCGTTTTGTATATCAAATAATTCGTCTTTATACTTTCCGCTTGTAACTTTTAGTTTTACTTCTTGAAATTGTTCTCCAAATATATCGTCTGAATTACCTTCTACTTCTCCTGCTTCTAATACTATTGCTTTCTCTGTCAAATAAGCAGTTTCTTCAATTTCTTCTTCTGCATAAACTGATATATATGAAAACATTAAAAACAATGTTAATATGAATATAATTTTTTTCATTGTGTACCTCCAATAAATTTATCTTACTATCTAATTAGTATACTATATTTTAATAGATAAATAAAATGCTAGAATTAAAGATTTTAATCTTAATGAATTTTAACTAATAAATAAAAGTCTATTTTGTTTGAACAGTTTACCTTGAGTCTGTTTTGAGATATACTAGAAGATACGAATAAAGATTGGGAGTGGAAAAATGGATAATAAGAAATTGATGATAATAGATGGAAGTTCACTGCTTCATAGAGCCTTTTATGCACTGCCTCTTTTGACTACAAAAGAAGGAGTATATACAAATGGAGTTTATGGATTTTTAACTATGTTTTATAGAATAAAAGAAGAGTATGATCCAGGATATGTTTGCGTTGCATTTGATAAAAAAGGACCTACTTTTAGACATAAGGAATATAAAGAATATAAAGGTACTAGAGATAAAAGTCCTACTGAATTGGCTCAACAGTTTCCAATCATAAGAGATATTCTAAAGGCTATGAATGTAGTAGTTTTAGAGATGGATGAATATGAAGCTGACGATATAGCAGGCACTCTTGCAAAGATGGGTGAGAAGGAAGGTTTGGAGACTATACTTGTCACTGGAGACAAAGACTATCTGCAGCTGGCTGCAAATAAGACCAAGGTGCTTATAACTAGAAAAGGTATAAGTGAAATGGAAATATTTGATAGAGCCAAGATAGAAGACGTTTATGGTATAAGTCCTGATGAG
>CAZRHX010000247.1:0-1808 GCA_964599855.1 uncultured Tissierella sp.
AAGAAGAAAGCCTTAAAACTTTAAAAGAGAAAAAAGAAATTGATTTAAAAGAACAAAAGATGATCCTCAAGGGAAAAGATAAAGAATACCATATAAAACTAAAAAACATAGATATGGGATATGATTATCAAGAGGCTGTAGATGAAGCTTATTCACTAGGAAGAAATGGAAATGTGGTTAAAAAGCTTATAGAGATTAGCTCTATTAAAAAGAAGAAAGAAGATATAAAACTAAAATTCAATCACGACAAGAAGAAAATAGAAGAAGAAATTATAAATATAGCAGAAGAATTAGATCTTGAAGCTATAGATTCTAAGATTGTTATTGAAAATGGGAATGTAATTTCTACTGATGAAAAAGATGGATATAAAGTAGAACAAGAAAAACTTTTTTCACAAATAGAAAAAAACGTCTATAAATTAGAAGATATAGTAATACCTATAAAGACTTTAAAACCTAAATACACAAAAGAATATTATAGGAATATAAATGGAGTAATAGGAGAATCTACAACTTCATTTAATAGTAGTGGACCTGGAAGAGTAAATAATATAAAAATATCAGCTGGAGCTTTTAATGGAAAAGTAATACACCCAGGAGAAAGCCTATCTTACAATTCGACACTTGGTACTATAAATAGGCAATCTGGTTATCAAAGCGCACCTGTAATAATTGATGGTGATTTAAAGCCTGGCATAGGTGGTGGAGTATGTCAAACATCTACAACCCTATATAACGCATTACTTGATGCTGATTTGACAGTAACTGAAAGATCTCATCATTCTATACCCTCTTCATATATGGATAAAGGACTAGATGCAGTTGTAGTGGAAAATTATTTAGACCTTAAGTTTAGAAATGACTTTGAATATCCAATATATATATCTTCTTGGGTTTCTGGGAAAACTGTCTATTTTAAAATATATGGAGACAAAGAAAATAGAGACTATATAATTCAGATGCAACCAAAGATTACAAATATAATTCCCCATGGAGTAAAAGAAGTTTTTAAAAGCAATCTAGCAGCTGGAACAAGACAAGTAGCTCAACAAGGTAGAAGTGGCTATAAGGTTATAACCTATAAGCATAAAGTTAAAGATGGCAAAGTAATAGAAAGCAAACAAGTAAGCTCAGACTACTATAGGGAAAGAGATACAGTATATCATGTTGGACCTAAGATTAAGCAACCTCTAAAATCTAAACCTGAATCAAAGCCTGAAGATGATAAAAAAGAAGTAGTAAAAGCTCCTAAGTCATAAAAGTTTTTATCATCTTGTATCTAATTATATCTAAATTTAAATAAAATGGATTGTTTTATATATAATCTGTTTTATTTTTTTCTTATATGGTATATTGAATATAGTCAATAAGGAGGAAAAAAATGGAATATAAATTAATAGCTATAGATATGGATGGAACACTATTAAACAGCAACAATGAAGTAAGTGAAAGAACTAGAAGTGCAATTTTAAGAGCAGGTGAAAAAGGCATACATGTAATACTAGCAACAGGAAGGATTCTTACATCTGCAATTGAACATTCTAATAGAATTGATCTTAGAAGACCAATCATCTCTAGCAATGGTGCACTTGTAATAGATGAAAATAAGAAAATAATATACGAGAAGTCTATTCAAAAAGAGGATATAGAGGCTATAACTTATCTTGCAGATAAAGAAAATCTATATTATCATTTTTATACAAAGGATAGTTTCTATTCAAATCAGTATGTTGAAGATATAATAGAATTTTATAATCCAAGGGGAGTTAAAAAAGAAAATAAGATAAAATTCAATCTATATGAGGATA
>CAZRHX010000247.1:1818-2460 GCA_964599855.1 uncultured Tissierella sp.
AAATAATAGATAATAATATAGATATATATAAGTTTATTTTTATTGACAATGACACTAAAAAATTATATAAGTTAAGGGAAGAACTTAAAAACATTAAAAATGTAAATATATCTAGTTCTTGGTCAAATAATATAGAAGTGATGGAAGAGGAAGTTTCTAAAGGAAACAGCCTGAGATATCTTTGTGAAAAATTAAACATAAATAGAGAAAATGTAATAGCTATAGGCGATAATGAGAATGATATGTCTATGATTGATTTTGCAGGTTTAGGAATTTCAATGGGAAATGGCAATGAAAAAATAAAGACTATTGCAGATATAATTACATCTACAAACGATGAAGATGGAGTAGCTAAGATAATAGAAAAATATATATTGTAAAGGAAAGTGTATATGTCATTGAATATAGTGCTAGTAGAACCCGAAATACCTCATAATACTGGAAGTATTGCAAGAACTTGTGCACTTACAAATACTAAACTCCATCTAGTAAAGCCCTTGGGTTTTTCAGTAGAAGACAAACATTTAAAAAGAGCTGGGCTTGACTATTGGAATTTAGTAGATGTAAGCTATTATGATAGTTTTGAAGAAGTGATTTTAAAATATCCCGATAAGAACTTTTATTTTGCAACTACTAAAACAG
>CAZRHX010000248.1:0-2439 GCA_964599855.1 uncultured Tissierella sp.
TCCATACCATCTAACCATACTTCCCAACCAAGTCCCCATGCTCCAAGAGTAGGTGCTTCCCAGTTATCTTCTACAAATCTAATATCATGTTTTAAAGGATCTATTCCTAAAACTGTTAAACTCTCTAGATACAAATCTTGTATATCTTCTGGAGATGGCTTTATTATAACTTGCATTTGATGGTGCTGATATACTCTATTAGGATTTTCTCCATATCTTGCATCAGCTGGTCTTCTTGACGGCTCTATATATATGATTTTCCAAGGTTCAGGTCCAAGTGCCCTTAAAAAAGTATGTGGACTCATAGTTCCAGCACCTACTTCTATATCATAAGGCTCCATAATTGTGCATCCTTTTTCACCCCAATAATTATATAACTTTAATACCATATCTTGAAAATACATAAACATCCTCCTCATTTAAAAATAAAACCTTGATAATTATACCTATTAAAGGTTTTATTCTAATGTATAATTTTCAAACTTTCATCTTAATAATTTAACAAAATATTTATAATATGTCAATATTATATCATTTTAAAAATTAATTCTCTAGTAATATATCTATCATTTTAAAACTATTAAACTCTTCTCTATCAATATTATATAGTATATATTTTTCTAAAATAGATTGTAATTTTTTAAGTGTTTCTATAGAAACAATAATATCCTCTATTTTTTCAAAAGGTATGTAGAGAAGTTCTACCATAGCTTTGTACATTTCATTACTTATATATACTGAACTCATATCTTTTAAGAAACAATCACCACATATAACTCCACCCTCCCTACTACTCCATCTCAAACTATCATTAAGTTTGCCATCACATATTACACAGGCATTGAGATAAGGTTTATATCCTATAAATGAAACAAATTTTAATTGAAAGGCTACAATGAATTTTAGAAATCCATCATCTAATTCTGATAATATTTTAAGACTCTTTTCTAAAAGCAGAAAAAGTGTTAAGTTTTTTTCTCCTTCAGGAGAAGATTTTTCTATAAGTTCTAAAATATAAGAACCATATACAAATCTTTCAATATTTTCTCTCATGCTATAAAAAGGCTCTATTATATTGCCTTGATTTAAATAATAAAATGTTTGTCCTTTTTTCAAAACATATTCATTATAAGAAAAGATCTGAGTACTGGGCATAAGCTTAGAATTCGCCTTATATGCTCCTTTAGCCATAACAGGAATTTTTCCTAAATCTTTTGTATATATATTTAAAATCTTGCTAGTATCTTTAAATCGAATTTCACTCAATAAGATTCCTTCTGTTTTTATCATATTATCTTCCTATTTATATCCAAAATATTTCACTTTATTTATCTTATCTCTCCAATTTTTTTCTACTTTTACCCATATCTGAAGATTTACTTTAGTGCCCATAAGTTTTTCTATATCTTCTCTTGCAGTTTTTCCTATTTGTTTTAACATTTGACCTTTCTTACCTATTACAATACCTTTATGAGATTCTTTTTCAGTATATATAGTTGCAAATACGTCCATTAAAGAACCATCTTTTCTGGTCTTTACGTCATCAATATTTACATATATACCATGGGGCACTTCTTCTTTTAAGTTTATTAAAGCTTTTTCCCTTATAAGTTCTGATATTATAAATCTTTCAGGCTGGTCTGTTATCATATCGTCCGGAAAATATTGAGGTCCTTCTGGTATCATCTTCTTTAAAACTTCTATATATTTTTCTATATTATCATTGTTTAATGCAGAAATAGGTATAATTTCTTCAAAAATATTCATTTTATCATATTTATCTATAAGTTTTAGAACATTTTCTTTTTCCATCTTATCTATCTTGTTTATAAGTAAAATTATTGGAGTACTTATCTCTCTTAATATATCTAAAATATAATTATCCATCTTACCCGTATCCATACTTTCATCTACCATAAATGTAACTACATCTACTTCTTCTAATGTACTTCTAGATATCTTCAACATGTATTCCCCTAATTTATTTTTAGGCATTTGAACACCTGGTGTATCTAAAAACACCAATTGAAAATCCTCGCCGGTATAAACAAGCTGTATTTTATTTCTGGTGGTTTGAGGCTTATCAGATATTATAGATATCTTCTCACCTATTACTTCATTTAAAAGCGTAGATTTACCTACATTTGGTCTTCCTATAACGCTTATAAATCCTGATTTATACATCGTTTTCATCACTTCCTATTTTTTTAAGTCTTCTGGTCCAAAACTATGCGGAAGAAGATCTTCTAGAGTATACTCTTTATATTCATCCTGGGATTTTGCAATTATTATCTTTACATCTTTGGCAAATTCTCTTATAACTTGTCTACAAACTCCACATGGATAAGTAAATCCTGAATCTCCAACAATTGCTATTGCTTTTATTTTCAGATTCCCTTCTGAAACAGCTTTAAATATAGCTGTTCGTTCTGCGCATAT
>CAZRHX010000249.1:0-2431 GCA_964599855.1 uncultured Tissierella sp.
ACATAGAAAGCACCTTTAGGATTGCTACAGGTTAATCCTTCTATATTGTTTATAGCATTGACCATATAATCTCTTCTTAAGGAAAATTGTTTATTCATTTCTGCTATTTTTGCCTGACTACCTTTTAAAGCTTCTACACTGGCATATTGTGATATAGAACAAGGATTAGATGTAGAATGACTTTGAATATTACTCATTGCCTTTATGATGGTTTTATCAGCTGCAGCATATCCAATTCTCCATCCAGTCATTGCATAGGCTTTGGACATACCATTTATAGTTATTGTAATATTTTTGATATCATCACTTAATGATGCAATGGATACATGCTCTAGATCATCATAAATCAAATATTCATATATTTCATCGGATAATATAAATATGTTATTTTTAACCGCCCAATTTCCAATTTTCCTTAATTCTTCTTTTGAATATACACATCCCGTAGGATTGTTTGGTGAATTTAATATTAAAACCTTTGAATTAGATGTTTTAACTTTTTCTAAATCTGCGATTGTAAACTTAAAATCATTCTCTTCTATGGTTTCTACCAGAACCGGAATCCCTCCTGCAAGTTTAACCATTTCAGGATAACTAACCCAATAAGGGACACCAATTATAACTTCATCATCTTTATTTAATAATGCCATCAAAGCATTGTATATAGAATGTTTAGCACCATTAGAAACTATAATATTTTGAATATTATAATCTAGATTATTATCTTCTTTTAATTTCGAACAAATAGCTTCTTTTAGCTCATTTATTCCAGATGATGCAGTATACCTCGTTAAGCCTTTTTTTATAGAATTTATCCCTTCAGCTTGAATATTAACAGGAGTGTTAAAATCTGGTTCACCTGCACTAAAGCTTATTACATCTATTCCTTTTTCTTTCATATCTTTTGCTTTAGCAGCAATTTCTAATGTTAAAGATGGTTGAATATTGAGTACCCTATTTGATAGTTTAGATTGCATAATTATATTACCTCCCTATATACTTAGAATGATGTACACTTAAAATAAATTATTTCTCACCATAAATATCTTTTAATACATTCCTTATAATAACTAAAGAATCATCAAATGAAGATCGATGCTTTAATACTATAGTATTATAATGTTTTATACCAGAGTCTGTTATCTTATATCTTCTTATGGATCTTTTAGTTGGTTCCTCCCACCAACCTTCAATATAAGACAATGACTCAAGTTCTCTTAAAAGTGGATAAATCATACCTGGACTTGGACTCCATTTATAGTCTACCCTTTTATTTATTTCATCTTTTAACTCATTACCATAATAGTGTTTTTCAATTAATAAATGTAAAATATAAAGCTTTACAAAAGTAGTCGTACCTATTGTAGTAGGAAATTGCCTCTGTCTTTTCCCCTTATACATACTCACTTATATCAACTCCTTTATTTTAGACATTTCATTTTCACCTATATAAAAACTGCCTAAAAGTAAGTCGCCTTCTATAATTTCACCGTGACAGTCAGATCCAGCAGTTATCAATAGATTGTTTTTCCGAGCTATTTTTATAAACTTTTCTGTATCTTCAATTGAGTGTTTTGAATGTATACATTCAATTCCTTGAATATTATTTTCTATGCAATAATTAATTATCATCTCTTTTTCTTTCAATATACCAGGATGAGCTAACACAGATATTCCATTTGATCTATTTATCAAATTAATAGATTCTTTTATAGTTAAAGTTTTTCTTTCAACATAAGCTGGAGCTCCTATTTTTAAATATTTTTCGAAAGCATCAGAAACCGAATTTGCATATTTTTCTCTTACTAAAATTCTAGCTATATGGACCCTACCTGTAAACTCATTTTCGCTCAAGTTTTCTATTTCTTTTTCGCTTATATTTATATTTATTTTTTTTAATTTATTTATAATTTTTTTTCCTCTTTCAATACGATCTTTTTTTAATGTTTCTGTTGTTTTTAATAATTCTTTTGAAGTATATTCAATAAAATATCCAAGAATGTGAACCTCTTCACTATTATATATAGATCCTAATTCTATTCCAGGAATTACTTTAAAATCTTTATATTTTTTACTATATTCTATAGCTTCATCAATACCTAATATCGTATCGTGATCAGTTATAGCTATTCCATCTAGATTTCTTTTTATAGCTAAATCTATCACTTTACTAGGTCTAAATCTTCCATCTGAATAATTGGTGTGAACATGTAAGTCGAATTTCATATTTTCACCTTTCTCTTAAATTTAGATATAAAATAAACCTGCCTTAGGCAGGTTTATTTTATATGCTTTAGGTTTTATAGTTAAATGAATTGAATTTATTTAAATTAGACCTAAAATTTTAACTTGTTTGATATATTAGGTAGATTGTATTTTAGATCATTGTTATTATCTATTTTATTTAAATAGTTCTTTACTCAAAGCAATA
>CAZRHX010000250.1:0-2429 GCA_964599855.1 uncultured Tissierella sp.
CTAGAGTCTATAGGTTGAGATGGTAGTTTTGAACCGGATTCAATTTATGATGATTGGAGTTTTACATTGATATGGGATAAGAAGATATTTGATTGGAAATCGATATACTTGGTTATTAAAAGGAGGAGCTTAAATGGAATTGAAATTTGAATTACTTGAAGAGGATTATATAAACTTTAATATTGATCATGCTAATAAATCACCATCCTTAAAAAGGAATGTAACCCTTATAAGGATATTAGGACCGGTTACTTTTTTAATAGCGCCATTCATAATTATAAGGTTTTCAGAAATACCTCTATGGTACTGGATGACTTTGTTTGGTATAACTAGTATAATTTGGTTGCTTTTTTATCCAAAACATTTTGATTGGGAAATGAGAAGAAGGATAAAGAAAATGCTTGAAGAAGGGAACAGTGAAAACTTATTTAAGGAAAGAAAAATATCATTGACAGATAAAGCTATAATAGAGACCAGTTCTAGCAGTCAAAGTAGTACAATTTGGAGTAAGATAGATAGGGTAGAAGAAACAGATAGATATATTTATATTTATAATTCTTCAATTTCAGCTTATATAATTCCAAAACGGGTATTTAAAGATGACAAGGAAAAGGCTAACTTCCTTGAAGAATTATCGAAACAAAGAAGAAAGGCTTAAAGAGAGGAAGCATTTATTATGGATTTTAATTATATTAGCAGCTCTATGAATTTAAATGAAAATAAAAATTTTTTTATATTTGAAAGAGATGAAATTCTCGTTAAAAAAGTAGATAACAAAATTATCTTTCCTTCAATTGAAGACTTAGTAGAACTAAAAATCGACTTGGGAGATAGTTATTTGATAGATAAATATAAAAATACAAACTATTATTTGGGAGACTTTAAAAAGCCTGTTTCTCTGACTGAGGAATATTCATTTCAAGAAATCAGGTCTATTTTTGGACAAGTAGAAGAAAATATATTCTGGATTTTGGGTCGTGCTTCTCATATAAGCCATTGGAATACTAGCAATAAATTTTGTTCAAACTGTGGTTCATCTAATATTAAGACTTGCAAGCAGGGGTCTATAAAGTGTTTGAATTGCAACGCTACATTTTATCCTCGTATTTCACCAGCTATAATAGTTGCTATTACAAGAGGAGATAAGATCTTATTGGCAAAAAATGTCAATTTTAAAAATGATTTCTACAGTGTAATAGCTGGATTTTTAGAACCTGGTGAAACTTTAGAAGATTGTGTAAGAAGAGAGATAAAAGAGGAAGTGGGAATTGAAGTTGACAATATTGAATATTTTGGAAGTCAACCATGGCCATTTCCAGATTCATTGATGGTGGGATTTACGGCTGAGTATGCAGGAAGCGAGATAATTATAGATGGAAAGGAACTATCTCATGCTGATTGGTTTTCTGTTGATAATTTGCCTAAGATTCCAAGTTCTATAAGTATATCTAGAAAATTGATAGATTGGTTTATAGACAAAAACTCTTAGATGAACTTTAAAAATTCAGGAGGTATTGTATGCTTAAAAGTGAAAAAGAAAAGATGCTGTCAGGGGAACATTATTACGCTGATGATAGAGAATTAGTAGTAGAAAGAGACTATGTAAAAGATTTGATTTTTGAATTTAATCATACTATACCAAGTCAAAAAAAAAGAAGACATGAAATTCTAAGTAAACTCATAAATTCTAAGGGTTCGTTTAATATTGAAGCGCCATTTAATTGTGATTATGGTTATAACATTGAGATTGGTGAAAAGTTTTATGCTAACTATGGATGTATTATATTAGATGTGAATAAGGTCAAGATTGGAGACAATGCTCTTTTAGGACCAAATGTTCATATTTATACTGCTGAACATCCTACTAATCCTAGAAAAAGGCTAGAGGGAAAAGAGTATGGAAAAGCTATAATTATAGGGAATAATGTTTGGATTGGTGGTGGGAGTATAATATGTCCAGGAGTTACAATAGGAGATAATGTAACTATAGGAGCGGGTAGCATTGTAACTAAAGATATCCCTGAAAATGTAATTGCTGTGGGTAATCCTTGTAAAATTATTAAAGAACTTTAATATAAAATTTTATTATGAGAATTTAATATTAAAAATAATTTATAAAGGGGGAAAGTTATGAAAAAAAATGGAGAAGATGTAAATATAATAAAACTTAGAAGCATATCCAATGAAATGGAGTTAGGAATGATAAAAGCTATATTAGATGATAATAATATACCATATATTGTAAAAGATTATGGTCCTGGAGGGCATATGAGAATAATTGGAGGAAGCTCTCTATACCTTACGGATCTTATGGTAGAAGAAGATGACTTTGATAAAGCAAATAGTTTATTAGAATCTATAAGCATTGAGTGATTTTTTTATATTTTCATAGCTCAAAACAGTTATACAACATACTCCTTAGAGCCTCT
>CAZRHX010000251.1:0-2423 GCA_964599855.1 uncultured Tissierella sp.
GTCAGTAAGTCTCCATACATCCAAGTATTTACTAGCCTGATCTATTGCAATCAGTTCCGCATGTCTTAAAGCATTTTTTAAATTTTCAACCCTATTATAGCCTCTTCCTACTATCTGACCATTGTATACAATAACAGCACCCACAGGAATTTCTAAATCATCATATGCTTTTCTAGCTTCTTTTAAAGCTTCTTTCATAAAATATTCATCTAACTTTAAAGCTTCACCCATATCTTCACCTACTTTTACATAAAAAAATCTTATAAATACAATATTTATAAGATTTTTTGGCACCCCCGGCCGGAATCGAACCAGCAACTAACCCTTAGGAGGGGTTTATTATATCCATTTAACTACGAGGGCTTATAATTATTTTGCTTTATTTTCCTATTCTTCATTTTATAATAAGTAAGCCCTCTTGTCAACCCAAGCATAATCTAAGTTTTAATCTTTATACATCTTCTGCTCTACCACCCAAGAAAAACTTTACCCAATCTCCCTTGCTTTTATATAGATTGTACAATATATAGACACTTGCAGCTAAAAATCCAAACAATAGCATCAAGGGCAATAAGGCCAAGACTAAAAGTTTATTTTTTTCTCTAAAGACTATCCATCCGTAAAATATTATCAATCCAGCAAATAAATCGACTAAACTCATAATTCCCCAATTGTTTTTAAGTAGTGCTACGCCTTCTATGGCAAAATTTCCATTTGTAAAGACATTTATTAAAGCAAGTATCATTGCAAGCGATGTAAAATAGGCCACATAGCTCATTTTTTTCATAATAATCACCTCATTTAACTTATGATTCTACTTTCACATTTTAAATATATACCCTTTTTCTAAATTTTAAAGTAAAATTTTGGGTATATATTTATTATTATACAGCAAAGGAGACTAGACAATGGAAATCTCTAAAAAAAACATGCTTTTAAATATTTATTTATTCGCTTATTTCTTTTTCAGTTTCTTTTTCCTTGAATCTTTTTTAAACTTTATAACAATAAAATCCTTTGATATAAATACTGTATTTATTAATTTGCCTTTTTTAATATCCATATCTCTTATTTTCTTTGGGATTTCAAAATTATTTAAGAAAAAAATAAGCTTCATCATAATCTCTACTGTAATATTTATAACAAGTTTTATTTATGCCTCACAAATAGGCTATTATAAGTTTTTTAAAACTTTTTATACCTTTTATTCTTTACTCAATTCTAAACAAGTGTTAGAACTGAGAAATGATACTATAACTTTTATTTTAAATAATATTTTTATTTTACTTGCTACTTTTATACCCTTTATCTTGTTTTTGTTCTTATATAAATCCTTTGATATTAAAAGAAATTTAAGATTAAGTCTTATTAGTTTAATAGTTTCTATAATGTTCCATTTCTTAGGTGTAGGAATATTACATTTAACTCCAAAAGATGATTTATCAACTTTTGATTTCTATTTTAATGTCCATGGACCAAATTCTACCCTAGAAAAACTAGGTCTTCTAAATTATATGAGATTAGATGTAAAAAGAAATTTATTTGGATCAAATATTGAAACTATGGAAGAGCCAAAACTAGAAATTAAAAACCCTACAAAAAAAGATCTTCCCATAATAATTAGTGAAGATGAAAAAAACAAGTTTAATCTTATGGATATAGACTTTGATAAATTTATAAAAGAAGAAACTAATGAAGATCTTATAAATATGCATAAGTATTTTGCAAATCTCAGTCCCACTAAAAAAAATGATTATAGCGGAAGCTTTAAAGACTATAATTTAATACTATTAACAGCTGAAGGATTTTCCCATTTAGCTATAGACAAGGAATTGACTCCTACCATTTATAAAATGGTTCATGAAGGTTATAATTTTGAAAATTTTTATACTCCAATTTGGGGTGTAAGCACTTCAGATGGAGAATACGTAGCAAATACAGGACTTATTCCTAAGAGTGGAGTTTGGAGTTTTAAAGAATCAAGTAAAAATAATATGTATTTTTCTATGGGAAATCGATTAGGAGCTTTAGGCTATACTACTAGAGCATATCATAATCACACTTATACCTTTTATGACAGAGATAAATCTCATCCAAATATGGGTTACGAATATAAAGCCATGGGAAACGGCTTAAATGTAACTGCTACTTGGCCAGAGTCAGATTTAGAGATGATGGAACTAACAATACCCGAATATATAGATGATGATAAATTCCACGCATATTATATGACCGTAAGTGGTCATATGTTATATAATTTTACTGGTAATTATATAGCAGCTAAAAATAGAGATTTAGTAAATGATCTACCCTATTCTGAAACTGTAAAAGCATATCTTGCAACTAATATAGAGCTTGATAAAGCTTTAGAATATCTGCTTGAAAAACTAGAAGAAAAAGGTATTGCAGATAAAACGCTTATA
>CAZRHX010000252.1:0-2356 GCA_964599855.1 uncultured Tissierella sp.
TGAGATTTCTAACATTCCTTCTATGATATTGCTTTATTCCAGGGAAATCCATAATTCTATCAAAGACATTTAAATCTCTATTTAAAGTTTTAGCATAGTTTATTTGTTTTTTAGAAATATATCCTTTCATTTTATAATAGAATTTTTCAAATAAGTCTATATCTTCTTGATTTTCAGAGAAACGAATAAAATCTATTATATCTTTTATAACCCAATGATTGAAAAATTTTAAGTTTTTATCTTGTGTAAAAAAAGGTATATTATTTTTAGATAAAACTTCCATAAGTCCTATAGAAGATAAATTGTTCCTATATAGAATGCTTGTTTTTGTAAGGTCTTTATCCTTGAGTTCATCTACTAGATAATCATATTCATCAGCTATAGTCTTTACTTTTACTATATTTATAGGCTCCATATTTGGATTCAAAGTGAATATATTTTTTTGATATCTTAAGGAATTACTTTTAATAAAGCTATTACATATGCTAACTATATTACTAGAAGATCTATAGTTTTGCTCCATAAAAAATATCTTTCCATTTTTAAACTGTTTATTGAAATCAAGTAATCCTCTAGGATAAGCACCTCTAAAACCATATATGGATTGATCATCATCTGCAACAATAAATAAATTGTTTTTAGGTGCAGCTATAAGCTTTATTATTTCAAGTTGTAGTTTCGAAGTATCCTGCCCTTCATCCACCTGAATAAACTTATACTTTTCTCTATATTTATTCAACAGATAGATATCTCTATTTAGTATTTCCCATGAAAGACTTAGCATATCGTCAAAATCTAATAAATTATTTTCTCTTTTATAGATTTCATATTTATTAAATATCATTTTAAAATTTGCTATATCTATTTTATATTCTTTTAAAAATTCATCTACATCTAGCATCATGTTTTTTATATATCCTATGGAATTTATCAAAGATTCTAATTTCTCTTCTGTAATATAATCTTTATTTATATTGAGATACAGGTTCTTTAGAAGTATAAACTTGTTTATTTCATCATTGTTTTCTATGAGTTTATATTTCATATCGTGTATATATGAATATTCGCTTATAAGTTTATAACAAAAAGCATGAATCGTTGAAAAGTTTATATTTTTAGAATCTACATGTGGAAAGACACTTATAAATCTATTCTTCATATCAAATGCTGATGCTCTACTAAATGTTATGGATAGTATATTTAAAGGATTTATATTTAAATTTTCTATCAAATTATAAGTCCTATGTATTAGAACAGTAGTCTTTCCTGCCCCTGGAACAGCAAGTACTAAAGCTGGATCTTCTATATGATTTATTGCATTTATCTGATCTTTACTGAATAACAATTTTCCTCGCTCCCCTGTTTATACTTTATTTATACATGTATATTATCATAAAGAAGATAAATGATAAAGATATAAAAGATTTAAGAGTTTGGATATCTAATAATTTGGGAATATTATATAATAGAGACAAAACAAGAAGGTGGAAAAAATGAGAAAAATATTAAATAAATTTGATGATTTTTTTATAATACTTATAAATGGCAAAATGAAAAATAGATTCTTTGATTATTTTATGTATAGAGTTACAGATTTAGGAGGAGCTATATTTACAAGTATACTTTCACTGATGATTATAATCTTTGGAAGCGCTGATATAAGATTTATGGGTATAGAAGCTATTGTTGCACTTACAATCAGTCAAGCTATAGTACAGATACTAAAAAGAGGATTTGGAAGGGAAAGACCTTATAAAATGGTTGAAAATATAAATACTTTTAAAATAGAATTAAAAGATTACTCTTTTCCCTCAGGCCATACTACTGCAAGCTTTTGCATGGCTGCTACACTTTCTCTAAACTTGCCTAAACTTTCTATACTTTTGTATGTTTTAGCAACTATAATTGGAGTATCTAGGATATACTTGGCGGTTCACTACCCAACTGATGTTATGGTAGGTATAATATTAGGAATATCTTCTAGCATGATAGCTCATTTTTTTCTATTGGATTATGTTATGAATATAGCAAAGTTGTTCTACTTGCTATAAAAATAGTATATAATAGTATATAAGGAAAATAATAAATTTAGGAGGAATAAAATGAATATAAATAATTTTTTGCGAAACAGAGAATCAGTAAGAGAGTTTAGAAATAGGTCAGTAAATCGAGAAAAATTGGATGATATTAAATCAATGATAAAAGATTTAATAGTAGATGAGATATACACAAAAGTAATAGCATTTATGCCACAATTAGTAATGAAAAGAAGTGACATTACTGTAACAACAGACGGAGTAAATGTTTTCGTAAAAATAAATTGTTGTATCTGCGGTTGATAACTGACCCTGTCTGC
>CAZRHX010000253.1:0-2325 GCA_964599855.1 uncultured Tissierella sp.
AGCATGTTTATTGAAAGAGATAGAAAAAGAAAATATAAAAATAAGTCTTAGAACTAAGAAATATTTAGATGCATCTTTAATCTGTGATAAGTTTAACGGTGGAGGACACAAGAGAGCAGCTGGTTGTAATATATATAAAAATATTGAAGAATCTAAAGATTTGATAATAAACTCAATAAAAGAATCCATGAAGGTTTAGTTATGAATGGTATAATAAATTTTTATAAACCGAAAGGAATAACATCTCATGGAGCAGTTAACTTTTTTAGAAAACTATTGAATATAAAAAGAATTGGTCATACTGGTACTTTAGACCCCAATGCAGAAGGCGTACTTCCTATATGTATTGGGAAGGCTACTAGGGTCTCTGAATACCTTTTAAGCGAAGATAAAGAATATAGAGGAGAATTAACACTTGGAAATTCTACAGACACTCAAGATGGAGATGGTGAGGTCTTAAAGACATCCTCTAAAGTAGTAAGTGAAAAAGAGATAAGAAATTCATTTAATAAATTTAAAGGTAATATCTATCAAATACCTCCAATGTATTCAGCATTAAAATATAATGGTAAAAAACTATATGAATTAGCCAGAGAAGGAAAAACCATTGAAAGAAAACCTAGAAATATAAATATCTATGAATTAAATATAGAAGAGATCTATGAAAATAGGAAAGTAATATTTTATACCAAATGCTCGAGAGGAACTTATATACGAACCTTATGTAATGATATAGGAGAAGATTTGGGTACTTTTGGACATATGTCTGATCTTTTAAGAGTGGGTGTAGGTCCGTTTAAAATTAAAGATTCTTATAAAATAGAAGATTTAGAAAATTTGAGTCATAATGAAATAAGAAGCTTACTTTTACCAATTGATTTTGCTCTCATGAAATTTAAATTAATAAAAATACCTGATGATCTCTATAAACAGCTTGTAAATGGAGTTAAAGTAAAAATAAATAATAAAGAGTTTTTATCAGGTGAAAACTTAAGGGTATATTCAAAAAATAAATTTATTGGGATTGGAGAAATAATAGAAAAAGATGATTTACAATTATTAAAAATGAATAAAGTTTTTGTTTAAGGTGGTTAAGATGGAAATCATAAAGATAGAAGATTATATAGAAGATAGATTTAAAACTTGTATTGCTTTAGGAAATTTTGATGGGATTCATATAGGACATAGAAATCTTATCTTATCTATGATGGAAAATGCTAAAACATTTAATTTAATTTCATCTGTATTATTGTTTAGAGAACATCCAAAAGATATGTTAACTGGTAAAAGTCCAGAACTTTTAACTTCCTTAGAAGATAAAGAAGAGTTATTAGAAAAGATCGGCCTAGATATTATATATGAAAAAAAATTTACTAAAGAATTTAGTAAATTAAGTCCTGAAGAATTTGTAAAAGAAATCCTTGTAGACAAACTAAATGTGCACTCAGTTTTTGTAGGATTTGATTATAGATTTGGTTTTAAAGCTTCAGGTGATATTGAGACTTTGAAAAAACTAGGGCATAAATATCATTTTAAAGTCTATATAATTGAGCCTGTATACTATGAAGCTAGTATATTAAGTAGTAGCGAAATTAGAAATCATATTAAAGAAGGCAATATAAAGCTTGTAAATAAAATGTTATATCGGAATTATAAAATTAAAGGACAAGTAGTTCATGGAAGTAAAATCGGTAGGACTTTAGGATTTCCAACAGCTAATATAAAACTTTCAAATAATTACTCAATTCCTAAAAATGGAGTATATGAAACAAAAACTATTGTATATGGAAAAAAATATAGATCTCTTACTAGTATAGGTACAAATCCTACTGTAGGAGGAGATACTTTGAAAATAGAAAACTATATATTAGATTTTGATATGAATATATATGATAAAAAAATAGAGGTAGAGTTTATTAAATACATTAGAGAAGAAATGATGTTTCGAAGTCTTGAAGATTTAAAACTTCAAATGAAAAAAGATTTAGAGAAGATTAAATATTAATATTTACATTTGATCAAGTTTATGATAATATATGTATGTATAAAAAATTACCTAATGCTAAGTTTAGCGGTTCCTCATCGCTATACGTTGCTTTAGGTTTACAAATAAAATGGAGGTGTATTTTAATGTTGGTAAAAGAAACAAAAGAACAGATAATCGATGAATACAAATTACACGAAGGTGATACTGGTTCACCAGAAGTACAAATTGCTATACTGACTTTTAGAATCAATGATTTAAACGAACATCTTAAAGCTCATAAAAAAGATCATCACTCTAGAAGAGGATTATTAAAAATGGTAGGACAAAGAAGAAATCTT
>CAZRHX010000254.1:0-2309 GCA_964599855.1 uncultured Tissierella sp.
CAAATCTCTTCTTCCTAAACATTCTTCTATAGAACTAATTTTTTTATAATCTTCCTTAACTTCATCTATGTCAAATTTTCTTTGATAATAATTTGTATATTCTTCTACTTTTTCTATATTACCTGTAAGCTTATAAAGTGCTAATTGTCCCATAGGTAAATGATTTACAAAACCATTCATGTACGGTGAGTACTTTTCCGCATCTCTATTGATTAATTGCTCTATATTCATTTTACCCCTCCTACTTGTCTTTGATTTAAATATCTTCTCATTTATATATATACCCACATGTCTTATCCAAAACCTTCCATCCCCTCTGAGCCCTTTATAACTACTAGATATTGAAAATAATCACTAGTAACTCCTTTTATTGGATTTTTATGTTGTAAAGGCCAGATCAATTTTTCTGAAAAAGGTGAACCATCTTGATCTAATTTAAATATAGTATATCCATCATCTATAAATGATTGGAATTCTTCTATTGATGGTTCTAAAGTATTTATAAAACCTAGATAATTTCTTCTATTAGTTGGGTATAGATATCTAGACTCCTGATAAGCATAGGCTATAGACAATACTTTCCCTTTAAAGCTAGACTCCTCACCATTTAAAAATGATGCAAACCAATTTACATAAGGAAAGGACCTTTGAAAGATATGAGATAAGCCTATCTGTCCATAATATTTGCTTTTATCTAATTTATTAAAAAGTTTTATAAAGTTTTTTCCCATCTTTTCATCTCTTATCCCATCGAAATTATTACTAGAATAAACTTCTACCATATTCAATAGATTATCGTTGACAAGAATCAGATAAAAGTAATCTTCTTTGAGAAGTTTTTTATAAAACTCTTCATGGCTTGTCAATTCTTCATTTACTTTCTTATTAAATATTTTTATCTCTTCATAAGAAACTTCTTCTTTATCTTTGATTTCTCTTATATCTTTTTTAATCTTCTCTGGTATATTGCTTTTATTTAAAACATAAGCCATGAATTCAAAGGCATTTTTAGCTTGATGCTCAATATCTATCCCTATAGGAACTATTTTATCTTCTTGGCAAAGATTATTATTAAATTTATATAGCTCCTTCCAGTGATTATATTCATCTTTATTCCAGGCGTCAGTTCCCTTTAGTACTATATATACATCTTCTAATATCTTTTCATCTCCTGTTTGCAAGTATCTGTTTAAAATAGATGTCAGACTATAGGGTAGTTCACAGAGATAATATTTAAAATTTGTCTTTTCTTTAAAATACTTTAAAAATTTCATCCTAAGCTCTCCATTGGCCTTTACCCCATGATTTTCTCCTGCTAAAAATATTTCTTTTTTATCTAATTCGCTATCTAATATTGATAAACTTTCAAAAGATTTATCCTCTATTTTAATTAGATTATGATTTATATTTAAATAGTCTCTTAATTCGGTATTCACGAAACTCCCCCTCTGCTAATATAATTTTATAGGATTATAGAGGATTTAATAAATTAAATTATATTAAAAGTTTCGTATCCACCTCTAAAACTCCTTCGCTTCCCATCTCCAATGAGTCTACTAGCTTTCCATCTTTAAAGACATAACAGCCTCCTTGAGCTCCTTTTGGATCTTCTTTATAGCTATTGTACATAAGGGCTGGAACTCCAAAACTAGAAGATTTTTCTATGTATTGCTCTTCTTCAGAGATTGTCCATCTCTTTTTAGAAAAATCTATATACATGGGCCAAAGTATTATATCTTTAGCGACTTTATTCATAGCTTCTACATTTTCATCATACCAAAGGTCTCCACAAATGGCAGTTGAAAACTTTATCCCCTCTAATTCAAATGAATGAAAGCCATCTCCTTCTTTATATTCACTACTTGTCTCTGGAATTTTCCATCCTTCAGATACTCTTCTGAATATATCCACAATATTTCCCTCTTTATCTATGACCATATTGCTGCAATATAAACTATTTTCATAGTTTTCTACAAATCCAAATGACAAGGCACATCTATATTCTTTAGCTAAAACTTTTATTCTCTCTATAAAAGGGCTATCTAAAGATAAAGCCCTATCCTTATCCATTTCATAATCCCAGGTAAGTCCTTCAAAACCATGTAAAAAACTTTCTCCAAAGCAAAGCATTTGACAAGTTTTATTTTGCTTTAGATACTCTTCTATAAGCCCTATTTGATGCTCTATATCATCGTTTTTTATTAAAGCTGCAGCCAATCCTATTTTCATATCTCTCTTCCTTTCCTTTGAACTATATGGACTTATTATATCATAATTTATAAAGCATAAAAAATCCTGCTGATAAGAAT
>CAZRHX010000255.1:0-1160 GCA_964599855.1 uncultured Tissierella sp.
CATTTGGAATATCACGAGTTATTTCTTCAGAACCAAGTTTAGTATCTCTTGCTTCAGATTCATATTCTTCAATATGAACTGATGTAAGAGCATCTTCTGTAACAAGTTCTTCACTTAGAAGCATAGCATCCTCGTAGTTATATCCTTCCCAACTCATAAATGCAATTAAGATATTTTTACCTAATGCAATTTCACCTAAATCGGTGCTTGGTCCATCGGCTATAACCATGCCTTTAGTAACTCTTTCATCTTTTTTGACCATAGGTCTTTGATTTATAGTAGTACCTTGGTTAGATCTTTTAAATTTTAAAAGTCTGTATCTATCTAATTTTCCATCAAAATCACGTCTTACTAAGATTTCATCCGCACTTACTTCTTCTATAACTCCATCGCTAGTTGATACAATTACAACTCCAGAGTCTTTAGCCGCTCTATATTCAATACCAGTACCTATTATTGGCGCTTCTGCTTTTAGAAGAGGCACTGCCTGTCTCTGCATGTTGGCACCCATAAGGGCTCTGTTGGCATCATCGTTCTCTAAGAAAGGAATCATAGCCGCTCCAATTGATACAATCTGTTTTGGAGATACATCCATGTAATCTATCTCACTACTTGGAAATATATCTACTACTCCACTTTTACCACGTGCTACTACTCTTTCATTTGCAAATTTATTGTCTTCGGTTAAAGGTTCATTTGACTGAGCTATTATAAACTCATCTTCAAGATCTGCAGTTAGATATTCGATTTCTCCTGTAGTTCTACCTTTACCTTTTTCAACTTTTCTATAAGGCGCTTCTAAAAATCCATATTCGTTTATAGTAGCATAAGTTGTAAGAGATGTTATAAGTCCTATATTTGGTCCCTCAGGAGTCTCTATAGGGCACATTCTTCCATAATGGGAATGATGTACATCTCTTACTTCAAATCCCGCTCTATCACGGCTTAAGCCTCCAGGTCCAAGTGCTGACATTCTTCTCTTGTGAGTAAGTTCTGCCAATGGATTGGTTTGGTCCATAAACTGTGAAAGCTGAGAGCTACCAAAGAACTCTTTAAGAGAGGCTACTACTGGACGGATATTTATAAGAGCCTGTGGTGTAGCTACATCTACATCTTGAATAGTCATTCTTTCTCTAACTACTCTTTCCATTCTGGATAGT
>CAZRHX010000255.1:1176-2306 GCA_964599855.1 uncultured Tissierella sp.
CCCAAATGGTCTATATCATCAGTATGTCCAACTCCGTTAAATAAACCAAATTCATAGTTTACACTAGCAACTATATCATCTACTATAATATGCTTTGGAGATAGATCTTTTATTCTACTAACTATAGCAGATTTTAATTCTTCTTCATCTTCAATAGTTTCTATAAGTTCTTTCATAAGTGGATAATAGACTTTTTCTTTTAATCCTAAATCTTTTAAAGAAAATGGTAAGTCAAAAGCTTTTGAACTTACAAAATTATTTCCAATTACTCTAATTCTTTTATCTTCAATCAATACATCTACTAAATTTATTCCTGAATTTTCTATTTCTATAGCTGTATCTCTACTGATTTTTTCGCCCTTTGCTATGATAATTTCTCCCGTTTCAGAGTTCACTATATCATCAGCAGAAATCCTATCATAAATTCTATTAAATAAAGCTAGTTTTTTATTAAATTTATATCTACCTACTTTTGCTAAATCATATCTCCTAGGATCAAAAAACATATTTGTTATAAGAGATCTAGCACTATCTACAGTTGGTGGTTCACCTGGTCTTAATTTTTTATATATTTCTAAAAGTGCTTCTTCTTCTGTTGTAGTATTATCCTTTTCCAGAGTTTTTAAAACATGTTCTGATTCTCCTAATACCTCTATTATTTGGCTATCACTAACAATGTTTAAAGCCCTTAATAATACAGTTATAGGTATTTTTCTAGTTCTGTCAATTCTAACATAGACTATATCTTTGGAATCAGTTTCATATTCAAGCCAAGCACCTCTATTAGGAATAATCGTTGCTGAATATAAACTTTTACCTGTTTTATCTATACTCCTAGTATAGTATGAACCAGGAGAACGTACTAATTGACTTACTACAACCCTTTCAGCTCCATTGATAATAAATGTACCTTTATCTGTCATCAGTGGTAAGTCACCCATAAATACTTCTTGTTCCTTTACTTCACCAGTTTCTTTATTTATAAGCCTTACCTTGACTTTTAACGGTGCTGAATAGTTTGCATCTCTTTCTCTCGCTTCACCTTCATCATATTTAAAAGAATCTTCAACATGATAATTTACAAATTCTAAAATAAGATTACCTGTATAATCTTCTATTGGTGAAATATC
>CAZRHX010000256.1:0-2304 GCA_964599855.1 uncultured Tissierella sp.
GTGACCAAAAGACTTTGGCTGAGTCCACTTATAATAAATGCCCTCAGCATAATTATTCTTCTTATAATGGTCTATGGCTCCCTTATAAGTCAGGAAGATGCAAGTTATGGCATGTACTTTATATATATGCCCATTGTATTTGCTAGCATAGTTGTAAACCTAGTGATATACTTTATCTATAAGTTTAAAGGAGATAAGTTCGGTAAAGAAGAATAAAATAATAATTTAGGTGGCTGATAAAAATGGATTTAGAAAAATTTAAAGGAGTATTCCCTGCACTTTATGCTTGCTATGATGATCAAGGTGAAGTGTCGAAAGAGAGAACAGAGAAACTCTGTGAGCATCTTTATAAAAAGGGTGTAAAGGGACTTTATGTTGGTGGAAGTTCAGGGGAGTGTATCTATCAAACTATAGAAGAGAGAAAACTTACTTTAGAGATTGTAGCTAAAGCTTTAAAAGGTAAGCTTACACTGATAGCTCATGTTGGAGCCCCTTCTACTCGTGATAGTGTGAAACTTGCAAAACATGCAGAGAGCTTAGGCTACGATGCTCTTTCATCTATTCCTCCCATATATTATAGACTTCCAGAGACATCTATATATAAATACTGGATTGAGATAATGGATTCTACAGAACTTCCATTTTTCATATACAATATACCTCAGACAACTGGATATAATCTTTCAATAGATCTATTTAAGAAGTTGATTAAAAACAAACATGTCAAGGGAGTCAAAAACTCATCTATGCCTGTAATGGATATTGAGAGATTTAAGGCGGCTGTTGATCAAGAAGATATTATAGTCTTCAACGGTCCAGATGAGCAGTTTGTAGCTGGTAGACTTATGGGTGCAGACAGTGGAATAGGTGGAACTTATGGACTTATGCCAGAGCTGTTTTTAAAGGCTGAAGAGCTTTTAACAGATTGTAAGGTTAAGGAAGCTACTGCCATTCAAGCAGATATAAATGAAATCATAATTTCACTTTGCGGATTAAATGGTTCTATGTATTCAGCTATAAAAGAGATATTGAAATTAAGAGGATTGAATATCGGCAGTGTAAGAAGTCCTATGGAAGCTATTCTTGGTGAGGATTTAGAAAAGCTTAAAATAATCAATACTCTAATAGAAGATACCATAGAAAAACATAAGGTCATGTAGCTTATGAAGAGGATACTTTGCTTTGGGGATTCTAATACTTGGGGCTACAATGCAAAAAAAGGAAATAGATTCTCAGAAAAATTGAGATGGCCTTGTCTTTTACAAAAAAGACTAGGTAAAGACTATAAGATAATAGAAGAAGGTTTAAATGGAAGGACTGCAGCTTGGGATGATCCCTTGTTTGAAGGGCTTAACGGCTACAAGGATATCACTTCATGCATTGAGAGTCACCTTCCTCTAGAACTTGTAATTATAATGCTTGGTACAAATGATGCTAAGGAAAGAATGAATCTTACAAGTTATAATATAGCTCAAGGAATATTAAAACTTTCTTTAAAGGCTTATGATCTCTTACTTTCAAATGGACTAGAAAAACCAAAAGTTCTTGTAGTTTCTCCACCAGCTATAGGTAAAAAATACTATGGAGTAGTTGGGACTTCTATGGGTAAAGCTTGTGATATTAAATCTGAGAACTTGGGGGTAAATCTTTTTCAACTCCTTGAAGGACATCCAATAGAGTTTTTAGACTTAAAGGGTCTAGTTGAGATGGGTCAAATAGACTATATGCATCTAGATAAAAAAGGGCATAGGCTTGTATCCAAGCTTATCTTTGATAAGATAAAAAGTATATTATAAGTATATTATAAGTATAAAAATAGAATTAATAGTATGTGTGAGAAAGACTGTATCTACAATTTTGATTTTATAAAAATACTGTGCTGGTTTTTATATCTATAAGAAAATAAAAGAATAAATTTGTTATGGAGATGGTAATAGTGAAAGATAAGAGAGATGTATTTGCCAAGTTAAAGGGTAAGTTGGTAGTTTCCTGTCAGGCTCTAGAGGAAGAGCCCCTTCATAGCTCCTATATAATGGGCAGGATGGCACTTGCTGCAGCTCTTGGTGGAGCTGCTGGTATAAGGGCAAATGGTGTTAGTGATATCAAGGAGATAAAGAAAAATGTCGATCTACCTATAATAGGTATTATCAAAAGTGTACACGATAAGTCAGATGTCTTTATAACTCCAACAATGGAAGATATAGATGCTCTTCACAGAGAAGGAGTAGAGATAATTGCAATAGATGCTACAAGGAGAATAAGACCAGATGGAAAAACTATAAGTGAGGTTTTCCCTAATATAAG
>CAZRHX010000257.1:0-2283 GCA_964599855.1 uncultured Tissierella sp.
AGGAAGAAACAGTCGATAAATATGTAAAAGAATTTGGATGGGAACTTATAACACCTCAAAATATGAAGGAAAAATTTATAAACTTTGTAGAAAGAATGGATATGAGTTATTCATATAAACCAGTTCTACTTAAGGGAATATTTGATTATATAGATGAAAATGGTAGAGTTAAAATAGAAGATTTAGTTGATTACTTTATAGACTATTATGAAAGCAGAAGAGAAAATGGACAAGTAGTAGAAAAAAGACGATGTCTTTATTTAAGAGATTATACTAGAAAGGAAGTAGAAAGCAATATTCTTTCTAATCCATTTAAAAGATTTGAAGATATGAATTTTATGAAAATATCAAAAGATATAGAATATATAGAAGTCAGCAGATATATTAGAAAAAAACTGAGTAAAGAAGAGATAGATTGGATAGTAAATCATAGTGATAAAAAACTTAAAGAATATTTTGGAGAGTAAAGAAAACATGTTATAGAAAAAACTTTAAATCTAAATGAAGAATTTATATAACAAACTCTAAAGGGGGCAATCTATATGTCAAAACAATTAATTCTATTTTATTCATTCGAAGAAAGCACTAAAGAAGTTGCAGAGTATATTTCTAAAGAATTAAATATTCCCTCTGAAAGAATAAGACCTGTAAAAGATTTAAAATCAAAGGGTTTTAGTAAATATCCCTTGGGTGGTAGGCAGGTTATATTTAAAAGCAAACCAAAGCTTCTCCCTATAAAATCAAACCTAGAAGAATATGATACTATATTTATAGGTAGCCCTATATGGGCTGGAAGTTTTACTCCCGCCATTAGAACTCTCTTAGAAACAGATATATTAAAAGATAAAAAGATAGCTTTCTTTTATACAAGTCTTGGCGGAGATGCTAGGGCTGAAAGCAAGATAAAAGAATCAGTAGAAAAAAATAATAGTCTTATATCTACATATAGAATAGTCAATGTTCCAGAAGACTTTGGAGATTTGAAGAATGAGTTTTTAGAGTGGGCTAAAAATGTAGAGAGATAAGCTAGGATAAGATTGAATAAAGGGGAGTGGAAATCTGTGGAAGAAGTAAGAGATGAGGTAAAAGAAAATATAAAGGGAATAGTATTAGTAGTTATGAGTTCTATATTATGGTCCATAAATGGGAACTTTGCTTCCTATTTATTTTCTAGCAGAGACATGACACCGAATATACTTACATTTTATAGACTGATCATTTCGGGATTGGTCCTAATTACTTATGAATATATAAAGTCTAGAAAAGATATTTTTTTAATGTTTAAGGATAAAAGACAATTTATAAAACTGCTATACTTTAGTTTTTTTGGGCTGCTGGCTATGCAGTATGGATATTTTGCTGCAGTGAAATATTCTAATGCTTCTACTGCAACAATCCTTCAGTCCCTGTCACCTTTTATAATTGTGATAATAGTTTCTATTAAAACTAGGATGCCACCTTCTAAAACAATAGTTTTTACCTTGATCTTTGCATTTGTAGGAGTTTTTTTACTTGTGACCCATGGCAATTTTACCAAACTCTATATAACAAGTGGCGCTCTTATATTTGGACTTTTAGCAGCCTTTGGTAGTGTAAACTATACTCTCAGTCCTAAAACCCTGCAAGAAAAGCATAGTACTGTTTTAGTAGTTGGTTGGGCTATGCTCATAGCTGGCATGGGTTTTGGACTAGTTTTTAAACCTTGGAATGATATATTTACAAGAGATACTATCGGTATATTTGGTATTATCTATGTGGCTATCTTTGGTACTTTGTTCCCCTTTTTATTTTACTTAATGGGTTGTAAGATTATAGGAGCTCAAAGAACTGGTATACTTACTCTCATTGAACCAGTAGCTGCAACTTTGATTGCAGTTGTGGTGATGGGTGAAAAATTTATATTTTTAGATTATATAGGTATTACTATGGTCATATTAGCTTTACTAATATTGACTTCTGAGAAAAAGAGGATAAGAAAAAAACTTTTTAGATTATAAAATATTGGGTAAGTATATATCTAACTTGCGATAAATAAACTTAAAAAGGTGGTATTTATATGATTGAAAAAGTTTTTAAATACAGTACAGCTGATGAAAAGGCAGTAGAGAGGATAATTATGGATGAGAATATAAACTATATCCATATGGTTTTCAATAAGGACGAGGGAATGCCTGAGCATTTTTCAAATTCAAATGTCTATATGACTGTTGTAAGGGGAAGACTTTCTATAGGACTAGGTGATCAAGAAGATAATGTATATGAAAAAGGAGATATTCTTCAGAT
>CAZRHX010000258.1:0-2275 GCA_964599855.1 uncultured Tissierella sp.
CCTTACTGCTAGCTAAAAACACTACAAGATTTGCTATGTCTTCTGGCTTTCCTAAGTGCTTTAATGGTATTTTCTTAAGCATTTCTGTTTTTACTTCTTCTTTTAAAATATCTGTCATATCTGTTTCTATAAAACCAGGTGCCACAGCATTTACTCTTATACCTCTACTTGCAAGTTCTTGTGCCATAGATTTTGTAAATCCTATTATACCTGCTTTTGAAGCCGAGTAGTTTCCTTGCCCTACATTTCCACCTACTCCTACAATAGATGATATGTTTATTATCTTTCCATATCTTTTCTTCATCATCTTTCTAGCTACTGCTTTAGTAGTTAAAAATGTACCTTTAAGATTTATATCCATTACATCGATCCAGTCTTTTTCACTCATTCTTATAAGAAGATTATCTCGTGTTATTCCTGCATTGTTTACTAGGATATCTATAGCTCCAAATTCTTTTTCTATCTTTTCTACTGCATCTGTTACTTGTGATTCTTTGGATACATCTACTTTTAAGCCCATGGCCTTAACACCATTTCCTTCTAATTCTCTAACTACAGATTTTGCTTTTTCTTCATTATTACTATAGAAAAACGCTATATCTGAGCCTTCTTTTGAAAGTTTTAAAGCTATTTCTCTACCAATACCTCTACTGGCACCTGTTACTAATGCTATTTTTCCTTTTAACTCCATTTACTCGCCTCCCTTTAAGCTATCTATTGTTTCTCTAAAAGAGTCGATATTCTCCATATTAAAAGTTTTTACTTTAACTTTTAAAGCTTTAGAAGTTCTTTTTACAAAGCCTGTTAAGTTTTTTTCTGGTCCTACTTCTATAAATGTATCTACTCCTTCTTCTATTAAAAGTTCTATAGATTGTTGAAATAATACTGAACTACTAACCTGCTTTACAAGTTTTTCACTTACTTCATCTTTACTTCTTATAATTTTAGCATCTACATTTGAAACTATTTTTTTTTTCGGATCTCTTATCTTATATTTTAAAAGTTCTTTTCCTAAGTTTTCTCCTGCAAGTTCTAACATCCTAGAATGAAAAGGTCCGCTTACATTTAATATTACAGCCTTTTTAGCTCCTAGTTCTTTAGCTTGTAAAACAGCTTTTTCTATAGCTGCGACCTCTCCAGTTAAAACTATTTGCCCTGGACAGTTATAGTTGGCAACTGATAAAACGCCTTCATCCTTACAACTTTCTAAAAGGATTTCTATGTTTTCTATCTTTAAACCTAAAATAGCTGCCATAGCCCCCTTATTAGATGGGACAGCCCTTTCCATAAACTTTCCTCTTTCTCTTACTATATTTACCGCATCTTTAAAATCTAAAACATCACCCGCAACCAATGCTGAATATTCTCCAAGACTTAATCCCAAAGCATAGTCATAGTCAAAACCTTCTTCTTCAAAAGCTTTTAAAATTGCAATACTAGTAGTTAGGATTGCCGGTTGTGTGTTTTCAGTTTTTTGTAATTCTATTTCATCACTAAAAAAAATAATTCTACTTAAGTCCATGTTTAAAGCTCTATCTGCCTCTAAGAAAACTTCTTTTGAAACTTCATATTCATCAAAAAAATCTTTCCCCATTCCGATATATTGGCTTCCCTGTCCTGGAAATAAGAGAGCGATTTTACTCATCTTCACTACCTCCCTTTAGAGCAGATAATCTATCAAGAGTTTGGGAACCCATCTTTACAATGTCAGATATTATAACTTTACAAGTTTTTATTTCTCCAATTAGTCCTGAAATCTGACCTGCCATCAGAGATCCTTTTTCTATATCTCCATCTTTTACACTTATTTTCAGTCTTCCTGTACTCCATTTTCCAAGTTCTTCTAAAGAACTTCCATTTTTTTCAAGTTCCAAGTATTCTTTAGAAAATTTATTTTTGAGTACTCTTATAGGATGTCCTGTACTTCTCCCAGTTACTAAAGCGTCTCTATCTTTTGCCTTTACTATTTGATCTTTAAAGTTTTGATGAACATCTGCCTCTAAAGAACATATAAATCTAGTTCCAATTTGTACTCCTTCTGCGCCAAGAGCTAAAGCTGCTACAAACCCTCTACCATCTGCTATTCCACCTGCAGATATAACTGGAATTTTTACAGCATCCACCACTTGAGGTATAAGTGCCATAGTAGTTATCTCACCAATATGACCCCCTGCTTCAGTTCCTTCGGCAATCAATGCATCTACTCCTTGCCTTTCTAATCTCCTAGCTAAAGATACAGTAGGTACTACAGGTATGATTTTAACATTGTGTGCTT
>CAZRHX010000259.1:0-2260 GCA_964599855.1 uncultured Tissierella sp.
CCTGAACTATATGGTTTAAATACAGCAACTGTAACTACTGGTAATGGATATATCTTAGATGGTAATGGAGATTATAAAACTAACAATGTATTTGATGTTGATTACAGCATTACAAATGCAAAGGGATTAAAAGAAGATGGAACTAAGTTATCACTTGAAAATGCTGGTGAGCAAGCAACATTCACAATAGTGATTTCATCAGTTAAAGTTGATGCTACTGGTTTAGCATTCGCTGACCAACTTGAAAACTTACTAGCATCACCAGTAGCAATCAATGTAATCTTAAACGACTAATTTTAGTCTTGATTTGCTAATAGAATAACAAATTAAATCTCTCACAGGTAGAAATACTTGTGGGGGATTTTTTATTGAAATAGTAGATGGGTTTCCAGAGTTGGAAGCTTGTAATAGGTTTGAAGTGAAGTATTAGAATTAGATAAAAAAGCACCCTAGTAGATTGTAATGAACTGCACCCTGTCAAGTAGACAATTGAAATAAATAAAACATCTTAAGCAGCATGAGTTCTGTATTCAAGTGGACTCATGCTGTTTAATCTTTTTTGTAATCTTTTGTTATTGTAGAAATTTATATAGTTTTCAATATCAATTTTCAATTCTTCATAGCTTTTATACTTACCTTTAAGATAATATCTTTCTGATTTTAATATTCCCCAGAAGTTCTCCATGGGACCATTATCAATACATCTACCAGCTCTAGACATACTTTGTTCCATACCATTTACCTCTAATCTTCTTCTAAATCCATAGGAAGTGTATTGGTAGCCCCGATCACTATGGAACAAAGGTCTTGCACCTGGGTTAGATTCTATAGCTTTATCTAATGTCTTGAACACTAGTGAGTTATCGTTTCTATGGCCAATTTCATAAGAGATAATGCTATTGTCATACAGATCTAATATGGCACTTAAATAAGCTTTTTTGCCGCAAGCATACTTAAATTCTGTAACATCAGATAGCCATTTTTCATTAGATCTAGATGCTGAGAATTCTCTATTTAATTTATTCTTTGCAATTTCTTCAGCTGATACCTTGATATATCTTTTCTTTTTGATTCTAATGACTGACTTTAATCCTAATATTTTCATAAGTCGATAGATTCTCTTATGGTTATAATTGCTATTTAATTTACGGTTAATATTCATAGTAATTCTTCTATAACCATAGATTCCATCCACTTCTTCATATAGAGAAATAATTTCTTCGATTAAGTTGTTATTAATTTTATCATTCTTTGTTTCTACTCTATTAAGCCACTTATAGTAAGATGCTCTCGAAACTTCAGCTATTTCACATAAAGAAGCTATAGAATATTTTTTTTCTTTACTTAGGTCTTGAATAGCTTCGTACTTAAGTTTAGATAAATATGAACTTAATATCCCCTCCTTTCTAACTCCTGCAACTTTTTTAAAAAATCATTCTCCATTCTTAACCTTTCATTTTCCTTTTTTAATTTTCTCATAGCTATTTTTTCTTGATCTGCTAGGCTTAATTCAAGCTTAATCTTACCTCTACGATCAATAAGTCCATCCTCTCCAAACTCCTCAAACTTTCTAACCCACTGATAGACTTGATTATAAGAAACTTCGTAAATTTCAGCAGTCTCTTGATAGTTTTTATCTTTCTCTATACAATATTTAGCAATCTCTATTCTTTCTTCTAAAGTAGTCTTCCTACCCTTAGTCATAATGGCATCTTCCTTACCTTTTGTAGTATTTAATCCCTTATGACTATTATACCTTTTAATCCATTTGCGTAAAACTGAATGGTTAGAAATTCTATATTTTCTACAAATATTTCTTTGTGAATCTTCACCATTTAAATATTCTAGAACTGCTTTTTCTTTTAACTTTTTAGAATATCTTGTCCAAGTTTTACTTTCTTCAAGAGCTTCAATTCCGTAACTTTCATATAAAAATTTCCAATCTGAATAGGTCCAATAATCAATTTCAAACTTTTTACAATAATCTTCTATAGACATATGACCCAATTCTATTTCTTTTAAAATGGCATATTTCTCTTCTTTACAATATTTACTTCTTTTAGACATAAAAACTCCCCCTATGATATCCAGATTTATTTATTTAATCTGTCTACCATAAGGGGAGCATATCATTGAGGTAATCTGCTGGGGTGCTCTTTTATGGTATAATAAGTAAAAGGAGCTGATACTATGACTATCTATGGAATAATTATCCTAATCTTACCTGCAATCTTACATATAAAAAGGCCATTACACCTAT
>CAZRHX010000260.1:0-2241 GCA_964599855.1 uncultured Tissierella sp.
CTATATCTACAGAAATTCCTCCACCTGAAATTTCTTTATAATTTTCTATTCTACTTTTATCTACTATGCCCTTATACTATTCTAATATAGATTTTGCTATTGGATGATTTGAAAAGCTTTCTCCAAGAGCTGCAATTTCAAGTATTTCATCTTTACTATATCCATCATAGGAAAATATATCAGTTACTTTAAATGTACCCTTTGTTATAGTCCCAGTTTTATCAAATACCAATGTATCCACATCATTTAAGGCTTCTAAATAGTTACCACCTTTTATGAGTATACCATTTTTTGAAGCTGCCCCTATCCCCCCAAAAAAACCTAGAGGTATACTTATAACAAGGGCGCAAGGGCAAGATATAACTAAAAACACAAAAGCTCTATATGCCCATTCGCTAGGGTCTCCTATTCCTATTAGGCTAGGAATGACTCCTATAGCAAGGGCTATAAAAACTACCACTGGAGTGTAATACTTAGCAAATTTAGTAATAAAGTTTTCTGTTTTAGCTTTCTTGCTAGATGCATTTTCAACTAAATCTAATATTTTTGAAATAGTGGATTCTCCAAACTCTTTACTAACTTTAACTTTTAATAATCCATGATTGTTTACTACTCCTGAGATTATATCTTCTCCAACTTTTATCTTTCTAGGTACGGATTCTCCAGTTATATTTGATGTATCTATAGTAGACTCACCTTCTACAACCACGCCATCTAGAGGAACCTTCTCCCCTGGTTTTATGATCACATAGTCGCCTATATGAACATCCAATGGACTTACCACTTTTATACTCTCATCTTTTAATACTAGATTGGCTGAATCTGGCCTTATATCCATCAAAGCCTTTATAGAATTTCTAGAATGGTTTACAGCTTTATCTTGAAATAGTTCTCCTACATTATAAAATAACATAACTGCTACACCTTCTGGATATTCTCCAATTATAAAAGCACCTATCGTTGCAACTGTCATAAGAAAATTTTCATCAAAGGCAACGCCTGCTAATATATTTTTAAAAGCTATTATTATGACTTTATGCCCTATAATTATATAACTTGCTAAAAACATTAAAAGTCTTGGACTACCTTCTAGTTTAAATAGATATACACTTAAAAATAAAATTCCACTTGTGATTATCCTCCATATATTAAAACATTCTTTTCTTTTAGATTCTTCTGCATCTATTTTATCCAGTTCTTTATCTTCTATAGAACTATCTCGGACTACTACATCTGGTTCAAGTTTATTTATTATCTCTTTTATATTATTTATAATTTCTTTCTTATCATTTTTTTCAGATATAGTAACATTTAGTTTTTTTGTAACAAAATCAAGATTTATATTTTCTATCCCTTCTAACTCACTTGAAAGTTTCTCAATTTTTCCTGCACAGCTTGCACAGCTTAAACCCTCAAGCTCCAAAACTATTTTCTGCATTTAAAGACCTCCTTTTTTAAAATATCAAGCAACATATGAGTATCCATTCATATGTTGCTTTTATTATAACTATTTATTTCAAAAAAGTCAATTGCTTTTAGTAAAAAAGCACCTTAAGGTGCTTTTAAAGCTTGTATTCTGCTATTTTTTTATAAGTATATTCATCTACATCAATTTTCTCAAAATCTACTATTTCCCATTTACTATCCATTCCATCATAATGTGCAAGTTTTTCAAAATAGTACATAACTATACCTGCATCTATAAGTATAGAATCATACCATTCTTTATATCTTATAAAAAGATTTACTTTTCCATCTTTTATTAAAAATCTCCATGGTTGTAAGTTTTTAGTCGAAGGTGCAAATCTTACATAATAAAAAAGATCCATAAGGCCTTTGTTCTCTAAATCTTCAACAGTAAAGAAATTTTCTATTTCTGAATCGTATACTATTTCTTCCACACCTCTTTTAACACTAAAAGGTTTTTCATTAAAAGGATTTCTTCTTTTTTCTCTTCCAAAAGCTAAAAGAAATTGTACATTTACTGTATCTTCACCAAATGTCCTTTTCTTTAAGTCATCTGCTATATTGCCAACATGTACCCAACATGTGCCAAGATCTAAGTTTATAATCTTTGTTACTAATTCTTCAGTATAGTATCCAGTATCTATTAAGGTCTTTTCTTCTGTATCTTTTAAATCTATAGCTATGTAATGAGGACTCTCTATCATAACTCCTGCATAGCCTGCTTTTCCTTCTAATTTGGCCACAATGTCTTTACCATTTTCATGTAATTTAAGT
>CAZRHX010000261.1:0-2224 GCA_964599855.1 uncultured Tissierella sp.
TAACTGCTGGAAGAGATGGTATGGTAGAAGATGTAGAAGCAGCAGTAAAACATCAAGCTAAAAGAACTGTAAAAATTGCAGGACTTCTAAAACTTAGCAAAGAAAATGCTTAAAGGATAATGAGATATGTAGTTCTTTTTCAAAGAACTACATATTTTTTATGTAAATTTAGATCTAGAGATTCTTTAAGCATGTGCATTTTCTTTCAAGATTAGAAAAACCGATTAACTATAGTCTCTTAGGGTAACAATTCACTAAGAGGTGATATAGATGAGTGATATAATTAAAGTAGGAGAAAAAGCTATAGATTTTTCCTTAAAAGATCAAAATGGGGAAAAAGTAAGTTTAAAAGATTTTAAAGGTAAAAAGGTATTACTATCCTGGCATCCTTTAGCATGGACAGCAGGCTGACTAGACCATATGAGAGCCTTAGAGCTCAACTATGATAGTTTCATAGATAAAAATATAATACCACTAGGAATCAATGTTGACCAAGAGTTTTCTAAATCAGCTTGGGCAAAAGTAATAAATATAGAAAAACTAAAAATGTTATCAGACTACAATCCCTTAGGAGAAATAGCAAAAGCTTATGGGATATTTCTAGACAAGCTAAATGCATCTGGAAGAGCCAATATATTGATAGATGAAGAAGGCAAAGTAGAATGGGTCAAGTTTTATGAAATATCAGATATACCTGACTTCAAAGAAGTACTTTCTGAGATATCAGCATTATAAGAGCTAAAAAGTATAAAATATAATAAGCAGAAGAAGAATAAGTTTAGTAGCTTGTCCTTTAATCTAGTCTCATCCATGATATATTTAAAAGATTATCAAGGATGGGACTTTTTATATATTGAAAATCAAAGTTATATTAAGTGCTGTAGTCAATACTTTAAAAAAGCAAATTGAAAAGAGGGATATCTATGAATAATATAGTTGTTGTGTATGAGTCAAAATATGGTAATACTAAAAAATATGCTGAGTGGATAGCAGAGGAAGCTAAGGCAGATCTAATAGAAAAATCAGCAATCAATATCAATAAATTATTAGAATATGATACTATTGTTTATGGAGGTGGACTATATGCAAGCGGAATAGCAGGAATCTCTATAATTACTAAAAACTATGAAAAAATAAAAGACAAGAAGATAATAGTTTTTACAGTAGGACTAGCTTCAACTGATAGAGAAGAAGTATTCACTCCTATTATAGAAAAAAACTTTTCAAAAGAGATGCATGAAAATATAAAGTTTTTCCATCTACGAGGTGGTATTGATTATAAGAAGCTCGGACTGATACATAGGTCTATGATGGCTATGCTTAAAAAAATAATTTGTAAAAAGGATCCAAATGAACTGTCTAATGAGGATAAAAAATTTTTAGCCACATATGGGAAAAAAGTAGATTTTGTAAATAAGGATACAATAGTACCTATATTAGATTTCTTAAGATACTAGTGACGGCGAACTATAATAATAATATTATAGTTCCAATCTGGATTCATTTAATGGTTAATTTTAGCATGTCATTTTATGGTGGCAATATAGAAGATACTCTTGAATTTGTGGGATTTCTTACTATTTTATATATATTTGCTGCACTAGGATTTTTGTTTTGGTATTTTAAAAAGGAAAAAGCAACTTTAAAGTTGTCGTAGAATAGCCTACAAATCTGCTTTATTATGATATAATCGTAGATAAGAGAATAAAATAAGCTATGCTTATAAATTTTTATAATAAATATAAAGAAGTCTATAAAATTGGAGTGAAATAATTGAACAATGACAGATTAAAAAACTTAAATAAAAAATTATGGGACACAGCGGATGAACTAAGAGCAAATACAGGACTTAAAGCATCAGAATATTCAACACCTATATTAGGGCTTATATTTCTAAAATTTGCAGATAGTAAATATGATATATATGAAGAAGAGATAAATAAAGAATATGAAGAATTAAAAGGTGGAAGAAGGGAAAAATCTATTGAAGAAATAGCAATAGGAAAATGTGGATTCTATCTTCCTAAAGCATCAAGATATGATTACTTGTTAAATTTAAGCGAAGAAGAAGATATAGCAAAAAAGATTAAAGAAGCTATAGAAGGCATAGAAAAATATTCCCCTGAACTAGTTGGAATACTACCAAAAGACAGTTATCACAATCTAAGCAAAGAAGATAATAATAAAATATTAAATAGATTACTTAGAAACTTTAACGATATAC
>CAZRHX010000262.1:0-2215 GCA_964599855.1 uncultured Tissierella sp.
GCAGTGGAGTAAATGGAGTATTGTACAGATTTTATATAAAAGATGAAAGCACAGGCAAGTGGACTTTATTACAAGATTATAGTGAAAAAAACACCCTTACTTGGGTGCCTAAAAAAGCTGGTAATTATTCATATGCAGTACATATAAAAGATAAAAACAGCTATGAAAACAGAGAGGATCAAGCTTCAAAATCTATAACTATAAAGCCTTTAAAACCAGCAGTGGCTCAAAGTTTAGAAATAAGTGGCAATAAAATTGAAAAAACAGATCATCTATTGACAGCTAAAGGAAGCGCTACAAACGGAGTTTTATATAGGTTTTATGTAAAGGATTGGACTAGTGGAAAATGGACTAGGATTCAAGACTATAGTGAAAAAAACACAGTAAATTGGAGACCAGAAAAAATTGGTAAGTATTCATATACAGTCCACGTAAAGGATAAAAACAGTGATGAAGCTAGCGATGCAAGTATTTCTAAAGAAATCACTATCAATCCACCTGTATACTATAATATAAGCAATTACAATGACACTCTTGAAAGCGCTTTAAATAAACAGATGAATGTAAAAGGAACTAAACCTCAAACTACAAGTAATGGAAGGTGGGTAAATGCTAGTAAAGATCAAGTAAGACAATATATAGATCCAGATAGATTTTTACAGTTTAAACCCGACGATACAACAAACAAGCTAGGAACAGTGACTAGTGATACTTTAAATGTAAGAAGCGGTCCTGGTGTAGATTATAATAAAGTAGGACAAACAAGTAAAGGTAGAGTTCATGATATACTTTCAGAGAAAAATGGATGGTATATGATAGATTTAGATGGCACTAAAGGATGGATCTCGGCTTCCTATATTAGTTTTAAAGAAGATAAATATTTAAGATCTATTCAAGTTATTGTAAATTCTTTAAATGTAAGAAAATCACCAGATGTTAAAAGTGACATTGTATCTAGTGCTCTAAAAGGGAAAGTATATATAGTTTTAGACGAAAAGAATGATTGGTATAAGATAAATGACGGTGGAAAAATAGGATGGGTATCAGGAGATTGTATAAAATATGTAAATGATGTTCCTCGGGAAATGTATCAATTCATGGTTCTTTCAGGTCAATTCGGAGTAACGGTCAATCAAATGAATACTGAGCTAAAGGGAAAAGGTATATTAGAAGGAAAAGGTGCTTCTTTTATAGAGGGATCTAAAAAATACAATGTAAATGAACTCTACTTAATGGCACATTCTATTTTAGAGACGGGTAATGGAAAATCTGCTCTTGCTAGCGGTGTAACGGTAAGTAGTGTCAAGGGAAAAGCAGTAACACCAAGAAAAGTATATAATATGTATGGAATAGGCGCAGTTGATTCAAATGCTTTACAAGCTGGATCAGAAAGAGCATATGAACTGGGTTGGTTTACGCCAGAGATAGCTATAACTGAAGGTGCTAATTGGATATCTGAGAAATATATAAACAATACTACTTATAAACAAGATACACTTTATAAGATGAGATATAATCCATCCAACCCTGGTGTTCATCAATATGCTACAGACATAGCTTGGTCATATAAACAGATAAGACAAATAGATAATATAATGGGATATTGCAGAGAAATGGAAGGTATAGTATTGAGATTTGATATACCTAAGTATAGATAAATATAAAAGGTGATTATAATTGCAAACTAGGCCATGGTAATATATAATATTACCATGGCCTAGTTTTTTATGCCTGATTTATTTCGGAGGTGTTTATGATAAAAGATAAAAAAATAGGAGTAAATATTCTTATGATAAACTTATTAGCATTTTTTAGTGTTCTTTCGCCTAATATTTATTTGGGAAGATTCCCTTCTATTAGAATGGAACATATTTTATTGTTTTTTGCAGTTCTATATTTATTGAGCAAGGGTGTTTTAAAGAAAAAAACCGATTTAAAGATATTTATATTTCCTATATTACTGTTAATATTTGGTTTTTTAAATATTATGTCAATAGCAAATGGTGATTTAAATGGATATACAATAATTTTCAATGACATATTCGAACTATATAAAGTACTTATATATATTTTAACATTTGTTGTTGTAATAAATCTGCTAACAAGTGAAAGTGAAAAGATGTTTACTTTAAGATCTTTAAATATTTACATAATGATATCTAATGTAATTTCATTTACTCAGGGCTTTCAAGGTTTAGCTGACACCTCTTTGGTT
>CAZRHX010000263.1:0-2172 GCA_964599855.1 uncultured Tissierella sp.
CAGTCTTTCTACTTTATCTACTACTTCACAACCCCCATAATATCTTTTTCCTGGATAGCCTTCTGCATATTTATTAGTAAGCTGACTTCCCGTTGCATCCATAACTTCTTTAGAAACAAAATTTTCAGATGCGATTAATTCAATATGATCTTTTTGTCTTAATATCTCCTCATCAATAAGATCCATCATAGCTTTATCTTTTCCTTCTGATTTTCTAAAATCCATAGATACCCTCCCGTTTATTTATAAATAGAACTTATAATTATAAGCTATCAGATGAGATTAGCTTTATAATGTTTTGTTGATTATTTACTTAAAATACTATAGTATGTTTTTTGTAACGTTTTATTTAATTATACATATATTATAACACAATTACAAACATTATAAAATTCAGAGGTGAAAGTATGAATAGTTTTACTATAGAAAATAGAAATGATGTTAAGGATCTTAGTAACTTAGCTTTATTTGCAGGCATAATCATGTTGAGTAATGGCGGTGAACTTTATAGAGTAGAAGATACTATGAATAGAATATGCCGTTCAAAAGAAAATATAAAAGAAGTTGATTCATTCATAATTCAAACAGGAGTTTTTTTAACCTTGGAATATGAAGGAGAAATTTTCACCTACCTTAAAAGAGTAAACAATATGGATATAAATTTAAATACAATAAACTTAGTAAATGATTTTTCTAGGCAGTTTGTAAAAGAAGATATATCAATAAAAGAAGGAATGAACATATTAAGGGGTATAAAAAACACTCCAAATTATCCAAGATATTTAAAGATATTTGCGGCTAGTTATTTATCAGGCTTTTTTAGTATTATATTTGGCGGATCACCTTTAGACTTTGTAGCAAGCTGTCTTGCAAGTTATTTTTCCCTTGTAATTTTAGATAGAATATCGAAGTTTAAGCTTAAATTTTTTATAGATAGATTTATAGGAGCATTCACCGCTTCTTTATTTGCAAATTTTACAGTAAGACTTGGACTTGGAATAAATTTAGATAAAATAATTATAGGATCTATTATGTATTTAGTTCCTGGAGTTGCTATTACAAACTCTATTAGGGAAACAATGTCTGGGGATCCTCTTTCAGGATTATCTAAAGGTGTAGAAGCTATACTTTCTGCACTTGCAATAGCCTTTGGAGTAGGTATAGTTCTTAATCTAAAAGCAAAGGGGTGGATCTAATTGGCTATTTTACTTCAGTTTATTTATTCATTTTTTGGTACAACAGGTTTTGCTATATATTTTGGTTCACCAGTAAGTTCTATAGTTCCCTCAGGAATTGCAGGTGGACTTTCTTGGTCTTTATATTATGTTGTTTATTCTAATTTTAATAATAAAATATTAGCTACTTTTATGGGTGCTTTTTTAGTTGGAACTCTTGGAGAGATTTTGGCAACAAAATATAAAAAACCAGCAACAGTTTTTATAACTCCAGGGATTGTAACCCTAGTTCCTGGTGCTGGCATGTATTATACAATGAGTTATTTAGTTAACGAAAAGTTTATCAGTGCTATAGACGAAGGCGTAGAAGTCTTTTTTATAGCCGCAGCCATAGCAACAGGTATTATATTCTCTACTATTCTTTCAAAATCCATCAAAAAAATTGCAAGGAAAATTTAAAGAATCTTTGTAGCTCTAATAGTTTCATTATCTCTATTTTCTGCTTTTTTATCCATAGATTTAAGAATCAAAAGAGAAATAGCTACCGCTACTAAACCAGATAGAAAGCTAAGTATTTCTCTTTTATCTATATCCATATTTCTAAATATAACATTTCCAATGAAAATTCCTCCAACTAAAAAGATAAATGGAATCATATATAAAATAAAAGTATATTTTAATAGATTTGAAACTTCAGCTTGAACTTCTACAAAATCTCCAACTTTAGCATCTAAATCATTAGATACAATAACAGTATGTTGTACTACTTCGCAGCTACTACTGCATTCTTTACATTTGCTAGCTCAGCCTGAAGCACGTCTTACTTCTAATTCCATCCTACCTTCTTCTATTTTCTTAACAAATCCAATTCGTTCCATTTAGGCACCTCCTATATGTGTTTATATTTAAGATTAATTATACCATAACTAAAACTGATTTTGATTCATATTTAAGTTTTATTATTTTACTCGCTTTGTTTATTATCTATTTTTATATT
>CAZRHX010000264.1:0-2168 GCA_964599855.1 uncultured Tissierella sp.
GTATAGGATAAGTATCTTCAATATTTTCTACTGCAAGGATAGGTTCTCCAGCAGTTACTTTTCCAATAATAGGCACATCTACAGTTTTCTTTTTAGTTAATAAAAAATCATCATTTTTATCTAATATTTCTATAGCTCTTGGTTTAGTTGGGTCTTTTCTAATATAACCCCTAGATTCTAACTTTTCTAAATGACCATGAACTGTAGATGTAGATTTTAACTCTACCCCTTTACATATCTCTCTTACAGCAGGAGGATATCCTTGTCTTTGTATTTCGCTTTTTATATAAAGTAATATTTCTATTTGTTTTTGAGATAAATCTTCATACATTAAATACACCTCTTTCTTGAAATTATGTATTAATATAAATACAAAATGATTAATTTCAATTATAGCATAGATATATGTATATTTCAAACAAAGGTTCTTTTTTTTACTTAAAATCATTGACAAAGAACACAAGTTTATATATTATAAAGGTATAGAACTTCTGTTCTAAATAATTGTTTGGGGTGTATATTATGAAAAAATATAAAATAATAAATAAAACTAGATTCTATTTATTCATTATTTTCATTATCTATTTTAGTTTTATGAGTTTATCTTTTATAAAATCATTTGGTAGAGTGGAAGATGTTGTGTCAAATTTAAAATATGAAGAAGTATATATAGATATGGGAGATACATTATGGGATATTGCATTAAAGTATAAATCTGAAAAATTAGATGTAAGAGATATGGTAGCAGAAATAAGAGATTTTAATAAGTTAGAAGATTTGACAATAAAGCCAGGAGATGTTATAAAAATTCCAAATAGAAAAAAATAGCCGACTCGGCTATTTTTTTCTATTTGATAAAGGATTACTTTTAACAGCTTCTCTTAATCTATCATCATCAATATGAGTATATATCTGAGTAGTGGCTACTGATTCATGTCCCAGAATTTCTTGTAATGCTCTAATATCAACGCTACCATATTTATACATCAAGGTTGCTGCAGTGTGTCTTAGTTTATGAGTAGAATAAATAGTAGTATCTAAACCTATTTTTACTAAATATCTATCTATCATATGCTGTATTGCTCTATTACTTAGACGGTTTTTACGTTTGCTTATAAACAACGCTTTGTTATCATTGTTTTTTTTGGGTCTTACTATTAAATAATCTTCTATGGTTTCGACACAAGCTTTATTTAAAAATATTTTTCTTTCTTTATTTCCTTTTCCAATAACAGTTAAAGTATCATCATCTTTTATTTTATCTATATTTATACTAGATAATTCTGATAATCTTAGTCCGCAGTTCAAAAATAGCATAATTATGGCATAATCTCTTTTCCTATATTCTTCATTTTTATTATTTAGAGCAGCATCTAATAATTGATTAGATTGATCCAATGTAAGATATACTGGAAGCCTTGAGTTTGCTTTAGGAGACTCAAGGCGAAGAGCTGGATTTGTATCAATTAAATTTATCCTAGAATGTAAATAATCAAAAAAAGACCTAAGAGAAGCTACTTTTCTAGATTTAGTGAGGTTATTATTATTACGTTTTTTATCTACAAATGAGATATATGAATGTAAATCTTGTAAAGTAACTCTTCTTATAAACTTAATATCTATATCTTCAATATAAATATCTTTAAATTCGATTTCTTTACTTACTAATTTATATCTTATTTTTAAAAATTTAAAAAAGGTACGTAAATCAAAAGTATATTCTTTAATCGTACCAGGAGAGATTCCTTTAATAGTTTCCATATAATTTAAATAATCTTCAAGAATAGTAGGCAAATTAGACACAATAATCACTCTTTCATTAGTTATTATAGTATTAGTCACAAAATAACTATTTTGTGACTAATACTATAATAACATATAAAAACAATATATTCAATATTACTTTTCTATCAATACTATAATATAATTGTTTTAATTATTAATATTTTAAAAGCTCTAATAAAATAGCTCTCAGAATTCTGTACAAGAGTGGCTTATACCCTGTTTAATAGTTTAGTATGGGAATAAAGCAAAACGCAGCTACGGTGCCCATGGGCACCGTAGCTGCGTTTTTGTAAGAAGTTATTTTTTTATTAGCTTTTCCATTCTTTTAATTCCTTCTTTTATATTATCCAGTGAAGTTGCATATGATAGTCTGATGTATTTAT
>CAZRHX010000265.1:0-2142 GCA_964599855.1 uncultured Tissierella sp.
GAAAAGTGAGAGATAGTTCAAGAGGGAAAATAGATGGAAGAACTCAAGAAATTCAAAGACTTATAGGCAGATCTTTAAGGAGTGTAGTAGATATGAAAGCTATGGGCGAGAGAGCTCTTTGGATAGATTGTGATGTATTACAAGCAGATGGAGGAACTAGAACAGCTGCTATTACAGGTGCTTTTATAGCTATGGCAGATGCTTTTAAGCAACTTAAAGAAGAAGGGAAAATCAAAGTTCTACCTATAAAAAACTATCTAGCAGCTATAAGTGTAGGAATTTCTAAGGAAGGACCTTTACTAGATCTTTGTTATGAAGAAGATCGGAAAGCCATAGTAGATATGAATATAGTTATGACAGATAAAGGTGAATTCGTAGAAGTTCAAGGAACAGGAGAGAGAAATACCTTTTCAAGAGAAGAACTCAACAGTTTATTAGATTTAGGAGAAAAGGGTAATAAAGAGATTATAGAAATGCAAAAAGAGCTATTAAAAGCAATGGAGGACTAAAATTTGAAAGATAGAAAACTAGTTTTATCCACTGACAATAAACATAAGATAAAAGAAATAAAAGATATATTAAAAGATTTAGATATAGAGGTTTTATCTAAAGCAGAAATTGCTTTAAAAGATTTTAATGTTTTAGAAGATGGTAGAACTTTAGAAGAAAATAGTATAAAAAAAGCAAAAGCTTTAAAGGAAAAAACTCCTTTTATGGTTATGGCAGACGATTCTGGATTGTTTGTAGAGAGTTTAGATGGAGATCCTGGCGTCTATTCAGCCAGATATGCTGGAGAAGAGGCTAATGATGCAAAAAACAATGAAAAACTTCTTGAAAAAATGAAAGATATTCCTTTGAAAAAAAGAAAGGCTTCTTTTTTTTCTGTGATAGCTATTATAACTGAAGATGATGAAATTTTAACTGCAAAGGGAGAATGTAAAGGTCACATAGGCTTTAAACCTAGTGGATTCAATGATTTTGGTTATGATCCACTGTTTATTCCAGACGGATATGACAAAACATTTGCAGAACTTTCATCAGATATAAAAAACAATATAAGCCATAGATCCAGAGCTTTAGAGGAAATAAAAAAAACTATAAACAATCTTTTAGAGGACGAATAAATATGAAGATATTAGTAGTAAGTGATACTCATGGTAAAAATAAAAAACTTATAGATAGAGTTAAAAAAATGGATAAGCCTGATTTATTGTTGCATTTAGGAGATTATATAGGTGATGGACTTATTATAGCTAAAGCTTTAGGGATTACTCCTATTATAGTTATGGGAAATGGAGACCATCCTTCTTCAGGTTTTAAAGAAGAAAAAGTTTTAGAGATAAAAGGCAAGAAAATATATTTAACTCATGGCCATAGATTAGGCGTAGGCTTTAACCTAAAGAGAATATTATATAGGGCTAGAGAACTAGGTGTGGATATAGCTTTATATGGTCATACACATGTTCCCCTAATTGAAAGATTAGATGATATTATATTGATGAATCCAGGGAGCGCTTCTTATCCAAGAGGATCTTCAGATAAAAAAACTTTTGGAATAATACAAATAGATAAAGAAATAGATATAAAACTTATAGAGATATAAGTTGACATAAATTGTTTTTAAAGCTAAACTTAGTCAAGACCTTAAAAGTTTATAAAGATATTTTTTAAAAGTTAAAATCTATCTATTCAATAGCCACTTAGTATGCTATAATAAGTCCATCAGGTAAGACTATATATAAATAACTAGAAAACTTCAGATATTTTTGATAGGAAATAAGTTTTTTTAAGGCTAAAACGGCTTGAAACAGATATTTCTAAACAGTGATATAAAATTTAAAAACAAGCTTAGAAAAAGTGTTGACAAACTTTAAAAACCCTGATATAATTCTATATTGTTGGCACTTAAGCCCGAGCGAAATTTACGGGTTCAGCTCAGTAGTAGATTATCGACTTTTTAAGTCAGTTGTTAGGGTTTGACTTATTATCCGATTTAAAACTATGAAGCTTTTAAGATTAAATGCATATGGTGGGTGTGGCCTAGTGGTTAGGGCGCCAGATTGTGGCTCTGGAGGTCGAGGGTTCAAATCCCTTCATCCACCCCATAAGATCCATTAGCTCAGTTGGTAGAGCACCTGACTT
>CAZRHX010000266.1:0-1347 GCA_964599855.1 uncultured Tissierella sp.
CATCAAGACTATTTAAAGAAAAATCCAGGTGGCTATTGTCATATAGATTTAAATGACTAAAATATACCCTTTAAAGGGTATATTTTAGTTTAATTAAGGAAGGTGATAAATTAATGGATATAATCAAGGCTATACCTGAAATATTAGAAAATAGTGAAAAGAAATTTAAAGAGATTCAGTACAATGGACATATCCAAGAATATATTTTTAGTAAAGAGATAGTATTAAATAAAGAAAATAGAGATCATATAGCTAAAAACAAGCTATATATTTGTGACAATATAAATGCTATGAAAGATTTACTGGACAATGGTTATGCTTCTAAAATTGATCTCATATATATTGATCCACCCTTTTTTACGAAATCAAACTATAGACATAGAGTAGAGATAATGAATGGAGCAAAAAAACAAGTAATAAAACCTCTGGCATATGAAGATACATGGAAAAATGGATTCATAGAATATTTAGAGATTATAACTATAAGACTTTTTTTTATGAAAGAGCTTCTTTCTGAAAAAGGAACTATATATGTACATCTGGATTCTAAGGCTGTACATTATATAAAGATAATTATGGATTATATATTTGGAAGAAAAAGGTTTTTAAATGAGATTATATGGGCTTATAAATCTGGAGGTACTGGGAGGAGAAGTTTTTCTAGAAAACATGATAATATCTTAGTATATACTAAGACAGATAAATATATATTCAAGCCTCAAAAAGAAAAATCTTATAATAGAAATTTAAAACCATATGGATTTAAGGGTGTAAAAGAATATGAAGATGAAATAGGTTGGCATACACTAGTAAACTTAAAAGATGTCTGGAATATAAATACATTAGGAAGAACATCAAAAGAGAGAGTAGGATATGGCACTCAAAAGCCTGAAATGCTTCTAGAAAGGGTTGTACTTTCTTCTACAGATGAATCCTCAATTGTTGCGGATTTTTTTGGTGGGAGCGGAACTTTGGCTTCTGTATGTGAAAAACATAATAGGAGATGGATAGTATCTGACATGGGAAAGATTTCTCAAGTTGTAATAAGAAAGAGGCTCTGTAATAAAAGTAAATCTAATTATGAAATCTTAAATAGTAAAAAAAAATTTGATTTTAATTTTAAAATAGATATAGACTTTTATAAAGAAGACAATACCTTAAATATTGTTTTGAAAAAATACAATATAGATATTGAGAAGATTGAATTGGGATTTGAGGATAGAAAAAGGTTGGAACAAATTTTATTGAAAAACTCATTAAGTTTAATAGAATATGTAGCTATTGGGTATAGGGATATTGAAGGAAGTTTAATTATATTAAAAGAGTTTTGTAGGGATGTAAAATCTT
>CAZRHX010000266.1:1357-2130 GCA_964599855.1 uncultured Tissierella sp.
ATTTATCTAATTTAAAAGAAAATTTAAGTGTTAAAATTTTAGATATATTTGGGAACAGCATAGATAAAGAGGTATATTAGATTTAAGTATAAATATGAAATTAATTTTGCAGTATATGCTTTTAATATACTCTTATAAGGGGTATAATTATATCATATAGATTTAAATACTTAAATTATAAGGAGGAATGTATCATGAAAAAAGAAATTGATAATCATGAACACGATGAAAATTGTAATCATAATCACGATCATGAAGGTGAAATAGATGTAATTTATTTAACTTTTGAAGATGACAAAGAAGTTGAATGTGAAGTTTTAGGGGTATTTGAAGTAGAAAACAAAGAATATATAGCGCTTCTTCCATCAGATGAAGACGAAGTTCTACTTTATGAATATAAAGAGTCAGAGGAAGAGTTTGATCTTATACCAATAGAAGATGAAGAAGAGCTGGAATTAGTTGCTAAAGCTTATTTTGAATTATTTGAAGATGATGATTTAGAATATGGAGAGTATGACGAAGAAGAATAAGAAAATATAAAGTACTTCATACTTTTGTGAAGTACTTTATATAAATAAAATAATTGAAAAAATTAAAGTTTTTATTATTAAAGGGATTTTAGAGGTGGGTTTTTTGAATAAAATTGAAGTGTATAGGAGTTACTCAGAATTTCTAAAGAATGAATTTCATGAAAAGGTTTACAAGATACCTATAAATCTACCACTAACATGTCCAAATAGAGATGGTAATTTGAGCCTTGGAGGATGTACATT
>CAZRHX010000267.1:0-1856 GCA_964599855.1 uncultured Tissierella sp.
CAACATCTGCTTTAGAAAATCAATATAATTTAAATCCTAAGAAATGCATATCATATTTAACTCAGACTAAAGAAATAATATCAGAAGATCTTAGAAAAAAGATGTCTACTAAAATATATGGATGTGATACTTGTCAAAAAGTATGCCCTAAAAACAAAGCTGTAAAACTTTCAACTTATAATGATTTTATTCCCTTTGATACAGGAGGAGTAATAGATTTAGAAAAACTTCTTTTTATGTCCAATAGAGAGTTTAAAAGAGATTTTGGATCAATGGCTGGAAGTTGGCGAGGAAAGAATATCTTAAAGAGAAATGCCATCATAGCTATTGGAAACATGAAAGATCAAAAAAATATTCCCTTATTGGTAGAAGTAAAAAAATATTGTAATGAAAATTTAAAAGAATATATAGAGTGGGCTATTAAAAACATTTTAGATAATTAAAAGAATTTAAAATATTATTTCAAACTTAATGAAAAGTCAATTTAACAGGAGGAGTTTATAATATGTCTGATGTACACGAATTAAAATTTTTAAAAAAAAATATAGAAGAGTTGAGAGATAAAGGTTTGTATAGAAAACTACCAGTTCTTGAGACGGCAAATGAAGCTGAAATCACATTGAATGGAAAAAAAGTAATAAATCTCTCTTCAAATAACTATTTAGGATTTGCAAACCATCCTAGAATAAAACAAGCTTCTATTAAAGCTATTGAAAAATATGGAGTAGGTTCTGGAGCGGTCAGAACTGTAGTTGGAAACATGGATATACACGAAGAACTTGAAAATATATTGGCAGAGTTTCAAAAAGAAGAATCGGCATTTTTATTTCAATCAGGATTTAACTGTAATGCAGGTGCTATACAAGCTATAACTCAAAAGGGAGATATAATAATCTCAGATGAGCTAAACCATGCTTCTATAATAGATGGGGTGAGACTCTCTAGGGCTGATAAAGCGATTTATAAACATTCAGATATGGAGAGTTTAGAAGAAATATTAAAGGAAAATAGAGATAATTATGAAAATGCTCTTATTATAACAGAGGGAGTATTTAGTATGGATGGAGATATTGCTAAACTTCCTGAAATAGTAGAATTAGCTGAAAAATATGAAGCTATGACATATGTAGATGATTCACATGGTTGTGGAGTCTTAGGAGAAAGTGGTAGAGGAACTGTAGACCACTTTGGACTTCATGGGAGAGTTGACTTTTCTATGGGCACATTATCTAAAGCTATAGGTGTAATAGGTGGATATTTAGCAGGTTCTAAAACCATCTATGAATGGTTAAGTCATAGAGCAAGACCTGTTCTATTTAGCACATCGCTTCCTCCAGCAGCAGTTGCAGCTACTACAGAAGCTGTAAAAATGCTCATGGAATCTACTGAATACACTGACAGGCTTTGGGATAATTCAAAATATTTCAAGTCAAAACTTGGAGAGTTAGGATTTGACCTAGGTAAAAGTGAAACCCCTATCACACCTATAATCATAGGAGATGAAGCTAAGACTATGGAGTTTAGTAAAAAGATCTTAGAAAAAGGAGTGTATGTCTCCAGTATAGTATTTCCAAAAGTAGCAAAGGGAAGCGGCAGAGTCAGATGTATGGTGACAGCAGCCCATAGTAAAAAACAACTCGATACAGCCGTAGAAGTCTTTGAAATCATAGGCAAATCTATGAATTTACTATAAAATTTTGACTATCTTTACTAATTAGTAAAGATAGTCAAAATTTTTACTTGTTAATAATTTAGTAAAAATATGTTATAATTATAAATATTGAGGTGGAGATATGATAATTGGTATATGTATTGTAAAGATTAGAATATTTGAAGCAAGTTCTTTAAAGGAGAAA
>CAZRHX010000267.1:1866-2130 GCA_964599855.1 uncultured Tissierella sp.
TTATTGAAAAATCACAGTTATTTGAAAGCGGAATTAATGCAAGTTATAAAAAGTCTTATGGGTAGACTTAAATCTAGATTTAATATCTCTATTGCAGAAGTGGGCTTAAATGATAGTTGGAAAACTTCTGAAATAGGATTTAGCTTGATTACAAATAATTCAAGTTATGCAAGTGAAGTAATCTCTAAAGTGATTAACTTTATCGATGGAGACAGTAGAGTAGAAATATTGGAACAAAATATAGAGATTTTGTAGGTGATAAGA
>CAZRHX010000268.1:0-1725 GCA_964599855.1 uncultured Tissierella sp.
AAAAAAATATAGCTTAAAAAAAAAGATAATTTTCTTTACGGTGCTTGTAATAATTATATCTATAATATTCACGTCAGCTTTTTTTCTAGATTGACATTTAATAATTTAAAAGAAACTGTTAAAATAAATAATATGAATTTAGCGATAAACATAGGCAATTATTCTTATTTTGGGGATGTTATAGGAGAAGGAAAGGATAAGAAAATTATACAAAATCATACTCAAGATATACTTAAAAACATGGGAAACGTAGATTTTATAGTAATTGCAGATATGAAGGGTATAAGATTAACTCATCCAAATAGTGAAAGATTAGGTAAAAAAATTGTAGGTGGAGATGAAGATAGGGTTGTAGAAAAAGGTGACACATATATAACAGAAGAAACAGACACACTTGGAAAGTCTATAAGAGCATTTGCGCCTATAAAAGATTCTAATAATAATCAAGTTGGATTCGTATTAGTTGGAACTTTAATTAAAGAGTTTAATTTTTTAAAGAATGAAAGCTTAAAGTCTATAATAATATACTCTATAGGTGGGTTAATACTTGGAATAACTGGCTCCTTGATAGTAGCTCAAAATATTAAAAAAAGTTTATTGGGCTTAGAACCTTTTGAAATAACTAGAATGTATAGAGAAAAAAATAGTATGTTAGAGGCACTTCAAGAGGGAATTATTTCAATAGATAGGGATATGAAGATTGTGACTATAAATGATTCAGCCTTACAGATATTAAAAATCAATGATAAAAATGTTTTAGGAGAGGAAATTACAAATATAATTCCAAATACTAATATGATAGAGGTCTTTAAATCTGGTAAATCTATAATAGGTGGAGAGGGGAAATTAAATGGAATAAATATAGTCAGAAATATTGTACCTACTAAAAGAAGCAGATAAGATAACTGGTGTTGTAGCAACTTTTAGAGATAAAACAGAGATAACAAAAATGGCGGAAGAAATTACTGCTTACAATGAAATAGTAAATGCATTGAGAGCTAATTCACATGAGTTTTCCAATAAACTCCATATAATTTTAGGCCTTATACAAATTGGAGAAATAGAAGAAGTAAAAGAATTTATATTGGGAATTAAAAATAGAGAAGAAAAGATGATAAATTATACACTTAAAAATATAAAAGATCCTATAATTGTGGCTCTTTTATTTGGTAAAGTCAATAGAGCAAAGGAATTCGATGTAAATTTTAATATAAACAAGAAATCTAGCTTAGAAAAATCAAATGATAAAAGCTTAAGTCATTCTCTTGTGACTATAATGGGGAATCTAATAGAAAATGCATTTGAATCTACTATGAACACAATAAACAAAGAAAAAATGTAGATTTATATATAGAAACTACTCCTAAATATATTAAGATTATAGCGAAGATAATGGAATGGGAATAGAAGAAAAATATCTTAAAGAAATATTTAAAGAAAATTATAGCAGTAAAGTTAAAAATAGAGGATTCGGTCTTTCGCTAGTAAAAAAAAACTTAAAACACTATCAGGAACCATAAATATTGATTCTAAGCCGGAAATAGGAACTAGGATTGAAATTGTTATTCCAAAGGAGGATATATATGAATAGAGTCTTAATTGTAGAAGATGATCCAATGGTTTCTAAAATAAATAAAAGCTATATTGAAAGCGTAAGTGGATTTTAAGTTGTAGCAATATGCAAAGATGAAGTTGAAACATTAGATTTTATTAAAAACAATAGGG
>CAZRHX010000268.1:1735-2095 GCA_964599855.1 uncultured Tissierella sp.
ATTTAGTCATATTAAATGTATATCTTCCAAAAGGAGATGGGATTTCTGTGTTCAATAGGATAAGAAACAAAAAATATGACTCCGATATAATAATGGTTACAGCTTCTACTGAGCCTAGTAATATAGATGAAGCTTTAAAGCTAGGTGTAGTAGACTATTTAATAAAGCCTTTTGAATACAAGAGACTTAAAAAATCTTTAGAAAATTATCTCTATAGAAAAGAACTCATAAATAAAGAAGAAATCTCCCAAAAAGATATAGATAATGTAATGATAGGGATTAGTTCTTCAGACGATATTCTGCCTAAAGGACTTAATAAAATTACTAGAAAAATATGGTGAAGACTCAGACATTGAATGT
>CAZRHX010000269.1:0-2095 GCA_964599855.1 uncultured Tissierella sp.
AGTCCAGAGAATATCGAAACAGAATTAGCTATCGAAACAGATTATTTTGCTAAAGAGATTGAGCCAAAGTTCTCTAGGGTTATTGATATACTTATAAATCTTAAAAAGGAGTGTATTGAAGATGAAAGTAAGAATATAGGACTCTCTTTAAATGACAAACGGACTATAGCAAAATATATAGTAATTCAATACCTACGTCTTCCCGATAATAGGGAAAAAGTATTAACTATGTATAACAATACAATGCCAGATATAATTGATATATTTAAACGAGTAGTGGGTTTGGTTGAAAATAATAAAGCTTATAATGATTTAAATATTTCAGTAAGTTGTGATCCTGTATTACAGCATGCGAACATGACATTTCTGAATGATGATTTTGTTAATTCCTTTGCAAATATTTTGGCAAATAACTACTGGTCATTCCTTGTTTCAAGGGACGGTGTTTTTTACACTTCAGATTTCCCCATAGTAGTTGAATCTCACTGTGGAGATGTTAATCCAAGCTTTTTTGGGTTAGCTCAATATGGTTCAGAATTAACATTTCCTATAACAAGAGAAATAATTATATCAATATGGGATAAAGAGTACTTTCATAGTAAAAAAGAATCTGATTGTAAGTTTATTGTAGTTGACTCCAGAGAAGAAAGAAGACAAAATCTTTTTCGATATTTCTATGCAAAACGACAAGTATTTAACTATTATGATAACTTCGACTTATTAGATTTATGTAAGATAACAAATAATGGAGAGCATTATTTTTTGAGTTGTAAATAGGTAATTAATGTAATAGAGTAAAGAATATCATCTCTTGAAAGGCAAGCAAGAGCATAGAAGCAACCACGTAAAAAGTTTAAGCTGGTACAAGAGATAAATAAATTGAAGCAAAATGGATGAATTAGATAAAGTTTCAATATCATTAAATGATACAATAGTTGATAGTAATCTTGCTGATTTCGCTAAAGATGGATTAGAGTTAGGTATTGATAGTTTAATGAAAGATGGAATTTTAAAAGAAATTCCAATAATAAGGATATTGGTAGGTTTAATTAATAGCACTCAAAATATTAGTAATAGATTGTTTCTAAAAAAGATTATATCATTTCTTAGAGGTATAAGTGAAATTCCTGCTGATAAAAGAAAAAAGATGATCGACAAAATTGACAAATCAAAAAAGTATAAAAATAAAGTTAGTGAAAAACTTTTGTTTATAATTGAGCACTGTGAGGATGATGTTAAGTCAGAATACATTGCCCATCTTTTTAAATCATTCATCAAAGAAGAAGCTACATACGATGAGTTTATAAATGGGACATCTATAATTAATAGATTAACAACGGCAGATTTTAATAGGTTTATAAAGCAAGAGCAATTGTATATTGAAGATTCTGAGTTTATAGGTGTGGGATTGACTTATGTATTATATGATCCTATTACTGTTACCAATGAAATTACAGGAGATTGGGATGACCCTCAAAATTTTCATACTTATGGAGGAGAGTTAGAGGTTTACTCTACAAAGATAGGAGATAAATTAAAAAAGATATTTGCAAATATAAAAATATAATGAGCAAACTAAAAATGCATAGTCCGAATATAGTGGACAACAATATAGAAAAAGTAGGAAAACTATTCCCTAACTGTATTACAGAACGAAAAAATGATAAGGGCGAGATAGAGATGGGCATAGACTTTGATATGTTACGTCAGGAACTCTCTAACGAGCTAATTGAGGGTAACGAGGAGAGGTACCAATTTACATGGCCAGATAAGCGTCAATCAATTTTGCTTGCCAATGCACCTATTGCAAAAACATTAAGGCCATGTCGAGAGGAGAGTGTTAATTTTGACACTACCGAAAATTTATATATAGAAGGAGATAACTTAGACGTTCTTAAGCTTTTGCAAGAGACTTACTTGGGTAAAGTGAAAATGATATACATAGATCCTCCATACAATGCTGGTAGTGACTTTGTGTATGAGGATGACTTTTCGCAAAGCACAGATGAATATTTAGCTAATAGTGGTCAATATGATGAAGAAGGAAACCGTCTTGTTAAGAACCTAGATAGTAATGGGCGTTTTCATACCGATT
>CAZRHX010000270.1:0-2077 GCA_964599855.1 uncultured Tissierella sp.
TTTCAGCATCAAAATCAATATCTATATCTGGCATGGTAACTCTTTCAGGATTTAAAAATCTTTCAAATATAAGTCCATATTCTATAGGATCTATATCTATTATACCAAGTCCATATGAAACGATACTCCCTGCAGCAGATCCTCTACCGGGTCCTACCATTATACCATTATCTTTAGCATATTTTATGAAGTCCCAGACTATTAAGAAGTAATCTATATAGCCCATATCTACAATTACACCAAATTCATATAGATATCTATCCATTAACTCATCTGTAAGTTTTCCGTATCTTTTTTTAAGTCCTTCCAAGATAAGTTCTTCTAAATATGATTTATTTGTATATCCTTGTGGTACTGTATATTCTGGTAGATGAAGATTTCCAAACTCTATCTCTACATCACATCTCTTGGCTATTTCTACTGTGTTTTCTAGAGCTCCTTTATATTTATCGAATCTATCATGCATCTCTTGGGGAGATTTTAAATAAAATTCATCACTTGGAAACTTCATTCTATCTGTTTCTCCTATTGTCTTTCCTGTCTGTATACAGAGAAGTATATCATGAACTTCTGCATCTTTTTTATTTAAATAATGAACATCATTACTAGCTATAAGAGGTATATCAGTTTCTCTACTTATCTTTACAAGTTCACTGTTTACCTTTATCTGTTCTGTCATACCATGATCTTGAAGTTCTAAAAAGAAGTTTTTATCTCCAAAAATATCTCTATATTTTAAAGCTATTTCTTTAGCTTTCTCATAATTATCTTCCAATATATATTGCTGTACTTCTCCTCCAAGGCATGCTGAAAGAGCTATTATACCTTGGCTATATTTCTTTAGGATATCATGATCTATACGAGGTTTATAGTAAAAACCATTTATATATCCTTCCGAAACAATTTTCATAAGATTAGAGTACCCTAGATTGTTTTCTGCCAAAAGTACTAAATGATATCTTTTTTTATCTTTTGTTTCTTTATCAGTATATTTATCTCTAGCCACATAAACTTCAGATCCTAGTATTGGTTTTATATCGTTTTTCTTAGCTTCTTTATAAAAGTCTATTATACCAAACATAGAACCATGGTCTGTTATAGCAATTGAATTCATATTCAGTTCTTTAGTCTTTTGGATAAGGTCCTTTATTTTAGCAGAACCATCTAGCAAACTATATTGTGTATGCACGTGTAAATGAACAAAATCTTTATTTTCTATTTTAATCACTTCCTTATTAATCTCTATATATATTACCACAAATATTGTAAAATAAAAAAAGACTCTTTTGAGTCTTTATATAAGTTTTTCTATAACATTTTCTATTAAAGATGAGTCTATAACTCTAAAATCTTCTAATACTGATTCTGTCCAATCAGGAGTAGCTTTGTTTTCATAAAATTTATTAAATGTCATTATGCTTTCTTCTATTATATTTAAACCTTGATAATCAAGACTTCCTTTTTCCTTAGACATTATTATGGTTTTATATGGTGTTTCATTTGGCTTTACACTGCCTGATAGGGGATGAGTTAGAAGTTCATATCCCTCATGTATCTTAGCTCTCACTATTTCTAATATATCTTTATAAACATATTCTTCACTAAAATCAAAATCAAATTTATCATGATATTTTTTATACACATCTTTATTATTTGTAATTATAATTTTCCCCATAAATATTATCCCCTTTAAATTTCTTTATATCCGCTTTGTAAAAAGTTTATTAAATCTTTTACAGCCTTTTTTTCATCTTGACCATTAGCTATTATAGTTATGTTTTCTCCAGCATAGGCACCCAGGCTCATTATACCTATTATACTTTTACCATTTACTCGATCACCGCAAAATTCTATTTCTATATCACTTTCATATTTATTTGCCTTTTGTACAAATTTTGCAGCAGGTCTTGCATGAAGTCCTTCATCATTATCCAATAATATAGTTTTGATTTCCAATTATTCTCCTCCTCTAAGTTTTTTTGCTATTTCGGCAATCTTTCTAAATCTATGATTTACTCCTGATTTTCCAACAGGACTTTCTAACATAGTTCCAAGTTCTTTTAAACTTGAATCTGGA
>CAZRHX010000271.1:0-1563 GCA_964599855.1 uncultured Tissierella sp.
TAAACTTTAACAAAGATTATTATTGGGATAATTTAAAAAGTAAATTCTTATAAAAAGAACCTATCTGCAGATAGGTTCTTTCTCTATGTTAAAGATTGCTTTAAATGTATCCTCTTTTTAAATCGTCTCTTTCTGAAGGCTCTTTAATCACTTATTGTTTCTTCATTGAAATCAATATTATTTAATCCATAGATAATACTGTCTCTAGCTATAGGTGCAGCACTGACTCCTCCAGTCGTACCTTCTGACTCCAAAACAACAACTATAGCAAGCTTTGGATCATCATATGGAGCAAAGCCTATAAACCAACTGTGAGATTTACCTGTTGGATTCTCAGCTGTACCTGTTTTCCCTGCTACTTTAATATTCCTTATACTAGCATTTTTACCTGTTCCAGATACTATAACTGATCTCATCATATCCTTCATTTCTTCGGCTACACCACTACTTGTTGACTGTGACAAAGTTTCAGTGATATTTCTCTTAATAGTTTCACCCTCTTTATTTATTATCTCTTTGACTAATATAGGCTTTACCATTTCTCCATTGTTTGCAATAGCAGATGCAGTCATAACCATATTTAATGGTGTAACTAGTACATCGCCTTGACCAATACTTGAAGAAGCAAGTTTAGTTTTTCCCATAGCATTTTTATAATTAAATTCAGATTTTTTTACATCTAAGTCAAATGGAATTTTTTTATTTATCATAAATCTTTCTGCTGTGTCTCCTAGTTTTTCCTTACCAAGAAGTAAGGATTTTTCTACAAAATATGGATTACAAGAATTTGTAAGAGCACCTTTTAAATCAATTCTTCCATGAACTGAATTTCCATAATCTTTAAAAGTATAACCATCTATAGTAGCTGTTCCATTACATAAATAATTTTTGTCCAGACTAAATGTTTCAAGCATTCCAACTGAAGTTATAACTTTAAATATAGACCCAGGTTCATATAATCCTTGAACAGGTCTATTTAATAAAGGACTATTTTCATCTTCTATTATACTCTTCCACTCATCATCTAAGTTAGACGCATCAAAGTCTGGCAAACTTACCATCGAATATATTTCTCCACTACTAGGATTCATAATAATTATAGAACCCTTTTTCCCTTGCAGAAGTGCTTTTGATTTTTCTTGCATATTGTGATCTATAGTCAGTTTCAAATCATTTCCAATTGATTTAGGCAATACTAAGTTTTTTATTTCATTTAATGCATTACTCTCCTCTATATCTAATAATTCATTATTGTATTCTTTTTCAAGTCCTGATTTACCATATTGTCTATAGCTATAACCTATTACATGACTATATAGATTTCCATATGGATAGTATCTATTGTTTTTATCATTTTTCTTTTCACTATAGGAAATAACTTTATCGTTTCTATCTAAAATAGACCCTCTTAAAACATTATCTTCATTCATCCACAATCTTTTATTATAAGAATGATCCTTAATTTCTTCAGATTTAAATATTTGAAAATAGCTAATATATATAACTAAAGAAATAAGAAGAGAACAGAGTACCACAAGTACTGTTATTATCCTTTTAGTTTCT
>CAZRHX010000271.1:1573-1838 GCA_964599855.1 uncultured Tissierella sp.
TATGCCTGCAACAATGAGGCAACAGTGCTTTTTCTTACATATTTAGTTTCTTTTTCCATCTTATATTTCTTTCTCATCTATTTTCACCTTACTTTCTAAGTCCTCAGAAGCAACCTGAAGTATTCCGAGTGCTATAAAACTAGTTACAAGCGAACTACCTCCATAAGATACAAAAGGCAGTGTTATTCCCGTTAGAGGAATAAGTTTTATTACCCCTCCTATAATTATAAATGCTTGAACTGCAAACAAAACACTTATTCCGAGT
>CAZRHX010000271.1:1848-2058 GCA_964599855.1 uncultured Tissierella sp.
TTATAGAATTTATCACTTTGATTTATAGCTATTTTAAACCCTCTATAAAACAAGATTAAAAATAACATTATTATACCTATGCCTGTGAATATGCCCATTTCCTCTATTATAGCTGAAAATATGAAATCATTATATGGCAAGGGTACAAAATGAGGATACCCAAGACCTAATCCTTTCCCAAAGAAACCACCCTCTGCTATGGCAAATAAT
>CAZRHX010000272.1:0-2030 GCA_964599855.1 uncultured Tissierella sp.
ATTCTACTATTTTAGATGAAGTTTTTAAAGGAAACTCAGACAATATGAAAATTTTAAGAGCTTATGAAAAAGCTATTTCAACTCCCAATACTCCAAAAGAAGAGATAATAAGATTATCCGCCCAAATGGATACTATTGATGGATGGGAACTTGAAAGTGAAGCGAAATCAGTTCTTACAAAACTGGGAGTGGAGGATTTCAATGAAAAGTTAGAAAACCTATCAGGTGGAGAAAAAAGAAGGATTTCACTAGCTAGCAGCCTTATAAATCCTTCAGACATACTTATCTTAGATGAGCCTACTAACCATCTAGATAATAAAACTATAGAGTGGTTAGAAGAGTATTTAAAAAATAAAAAAGGTGCTCTTATAATGGTAACTCACGACAGATACTTTTTAGATAGAATTTCTAAGAGAATTATAGAGTTAGATGGAGGAAATCTTTATTCTTACGAAGGAAACTATAGCTATTTTCTTGAAAAAAAGATGGAAAGAGAAATGAGTGAAATGGCTACAGAAGAAAAAAGAAAAAATTTATATCGCAATGAACTCAAGTGGATAAAAAGAGGTGTTAGGGCAAGAGGTACCAAACAAAAAGCTAGGAAACAGAGATTTGAAGCTTTAAAGGATTCTAAAGTAGATTTTAATGAAGAAAAAGTAGATATAGATGTAGCTAGTTCAAGACTTGGAAAAAAGATAATAGAGATAAAAAATATATCTAAAAATTATGGCTCCTTAAAACTAATAAGGGACTTTAGCTATACAATTTTAAGAGATGATAGGATAGGGATACTGGGAGATAATGGCATAGGTAAATCTACACTTTTAAAGATAATAGAAGGGAAGATAGAAGCAGATAGTGGAACTATAGAGATCGGTGAAACTATAAAGCTTGGAGTTTTTAGACAAGAGGTAGATGATTTTGATGAAGATATGAGAGCTATAGAATATATTAAAAAAAGTGGTGAATATGTTTCGACAAGTGAAGGTCTTAAGATAAGCGCATCTCAAATGATGGAGAAGTTTTTATTTGACAGCGATCTTCAATATTCTCCCATAGAAAAACTTTCAGGTGGAGAACGCAGAAGACTTTATCTTTTAAAAGTTCTTATGCAAGCTCCAAATGTTCTGCTTCTAGATGAGCCGACAAATGATTTAGATATAGAGACTTTGACTATATTAGAAGATTATATAGAAGGTTTTAATGGAGCCGTTATAATAGTTTCCCATGATAGATATCTTTTAGATAAGATCGCTGAAAAGGTATTTGTTTTTGAAGGTGAGGGACTTATAAGTGAATACACTGGAAACTATTCTTACTTTAAAGAAATAGAAAAAGAAAAAGAAGAAGCTAAAAGAATAATAGAAAAACCCAAGGAAGAAAAAGAAAAGCCTAAAAAACAATTTAAGTTTTCATACAATGAAAAAAGAGAATGGGAAAGTATAGACGAAAAGATAGCAGCTTTAGAAACTGAGATAAATAAAATAGATGAAGAATTAAAAACACATGCAAGTGACTATACAAAACTTGAAAAATTATTACAAGAAAAAGAAAAAGTCGAAGAAGAACTAGAAGATAAGATGGAGAGATGGTTAATTTTAAGTGAAAAACTAGAAGAATTTGAAAGTAGGGAAATATAAATGAGTAAATCGTTAGTGTTAGCAGAAAAACCTTCAGTAGCAAGGGATATAGCTAGGGTCTTGAAGGCAAATAAAAAAGGTGATGGCTATTTAGAGGGAGATGGCCATATAATAACTTGGGCACTAGGACATCTTGTAACTTTGGCAACTCCAGAAGAGTATGATAAAAAATATAAGACTTGGAACTTAGAAGATCTTCCGATAATACCTAAAGAAAATAAACTTGTAGTTATAAATGCTACGAAAAAACAGTTTTACGCAGTGAAAAATCAGATGGCTAGAAAAGATGTAGGTGAAATAATAATAGCCACTGATGCGGGAAGAGAAGGAGAGCTTGTAGCTAGATGGATTATAGAAAAGGCCAATGTAAGAAAACCTATAAAAAGGCTT
>CAZRHX010000273.1:0-257 GCA_964599855.1 uncultured Tissierella sp.
GAGGAGATGGTAAAATGCGAACTCCTATAATCGCAGGAAATTGGAAAATGAATAACAATATAGAAGAAAGTTTACAACTCATAAATGATATAAAATCTTATGATTTAGATAAAAATGTAGAAAAAGTCGTTTGTGTACCATTTACAGATTTAAAGTCTGTTAAAGAGGCTCTAAAGGGAACGGATATAAAGTTGGGGGCTCAGAATATGCACTTTGAGGAATCGGGTGCTTATACTGGTGAAATATCTGCATCTATG
>CAZRHX010000273.1:321-2020 GCA_964599855.1 uncultured Tissierella sp.
AGGAATAGATTTTTGCATAATAGGACATTCAGAAAGAAGACAGTATTTCAATGAAACAGATGAAACTGTAAATAAAAAAATAAAAACTGCTATGAAGCATGGCATAAAACCTATAATCTGTGTTGGGGAAACTCTTGAACAAAGAGAAGCAAAAGAAGAAAAACAAATAGTAAAAACTCAAATAGAAGGTGCCTTGCTAGATATAAAAGCTGAAGATATGGGAAAGACTGTAATTGCATATGAGCCAATTTGGGCAATAGGTACAGGAAAAACTGCATCGTCAGAAGATGCGGAAGATATGATAAAATTTATTCGTGAAACTATAAATAACTTGTATGGAGATATCAGTGAAAAAGTAAGAATACAATATGGTGGAAGTGTAAAACCATCAACTGTTGGAGAACTTATGGAAAAGAAAGAAATTGATGGAGCTTTAGTTGGTGGAGCAAGTCTTAAAGCAGAAGACTTTGTAAAACTCATAAACTTTTAATTGGAGGAATTGATATGAGCAAAAAACCAGTATCCTTAATTATATTAGACGGCTGGGGTATAGGTAAAGATTATCCAGGAAATGCAATAACACTTGGTAATACTCCGAATTTTGATAGACTCATGAAAGAAAATCCTAATACCACATTAGATGCAAGTGGTATAGCTGTAGGACTTCCACAAGGACAAATGGGAAACTCTGAAGTAGGGCATATAAACATTGGATCAGGAAGAGTAGTTTATCAAGAACTTCCTCGTATTACAAATGCTATTGAAGATGGAAGTTTTTTTATGAAAAAGGAATTTCTATCTGCCATAGAAAATGCTAAGCAAAACAATAGTAAAGTTCACTTGATAGGTCTTGTTTCTGACGGTGGAGTTCATAGTCATGTAAAGCATCTATATGGATTACTAGAACTTATGAAAAAAGAGAATGTAGAAGATGTATATGTCCATGTCATTCTAGATGGTAGAGATGTACAACCTACAAATGGTAGGGATCAAATAAAAGAATTAGAAGATAAGATGAAGAAAATAGGTGTTGGAGAGATAGCGACTATATCTGGAAGATATTATACAATGGACAGAGATAAAAGATGGGAAAGAACAAAACTTGCCTATGATACAATTGTTCATGGTGAAGGTATAAAAGAAATTAGTGCAATAAAAGCTGTAGAAAACTCCTATAAGGTTGGAGTAACAGATGAATTTATAATGCCTACAGTTATTGAGAAAGAAGGAAATCCAGTAGGCCAGTTAGAAGATGGAGACAGTGTTATATTCTTTAACTTTAGACCAGATAGAGCCAGACAGATAACTCGTGCTATAGTGGATACTGATTTTGAAGGTTTTGATAGAGGAAAGAAAGTCAATACATTTTATGTGAGTATGACTCAATATGATAAAACTATCAACCATGTAATGGTAGCATATACTAGCGAGCCACCTATAAACACAATTTCTCAATATGTGAGTTTAAACGACTTAAATCAACTTAAAATTGCTGAAACAGAAAAGTATGCTCATGTAACATTTTTCTTTAATGGGGGAATAGAAGAACCCTATATAAATGAAGATAGAGTCTTAGTTCCTTCTCCAAAAGTTGCAACTTATGATCTTCAGCCTGAAATGAGTGCTGAAAAAATAAAAGAAAATTTGATAGATAGAATAAATATGGATAAATATGACTTAATAATTGCAAACTTTGCAA
>CAZRHX010000274.1:0-1997 GCA_964599855.1 uncultured Tissierella sp.
TTTTTCATCTATTTCTACTTTTATTACTTTTGAAGGACTTAAGCTATTTCCTATAAATTCCTCGATATCTTTAGTCCAAATTACAATATCTATCTTTTCTCCATTTAACTCTTCTACAATTGTCTTTACTCTACTTCCTTGAAATCCTACACATGCTCCTAAAGGATCAATATCTGGATCTTTAGAATAAACTGCAATCTTAGTCCTAGACCCTGCTTCTCTTGAAATCGAGTATATTTCAACTATTCCACTATTTATTTCAGGTACTTCTAGTTCAAAGAGTCTTTTTACTAAGTTTGGATGTGACCTAGAAAGTATAATTTGAGGTCCTTTAGTAGTTTTCTTAACTTCTAAAACTAGCAACTTAAGTCTATCAGATTGTTCATATATTTCACCTTCAATTTGTTCAGTTGGAGGAAGTACTCCTTCTGTTTTTCCTAAATCTATAAACACATTATTTTTGGAAATTCTTTGTATCATACCGGTTATTATTTCATTTTCTCTGTTTATAAATTCGTCATATATGACATCTCTTTCTGCATCTTTTATTCTCTGTATTACTACCTGTTTTGCAGTCTGAGCAGCTATTCTTCCAAAGTCTTTAGGAGTTATTTCTACTCTTAAAACATCTCCAACTTCATATAATTTATCCAATTCTTTAGCTTTGTCTAAACTTATTTCTAAATATTCATTTTCTACTTCATCTACTACATCTTTTATAGCATATACTTTAGTTTTTCCTGTTTTTTTATTCATCTCTACTATAACATTTTGAGAAGCACCAAAGTTTTTTTTATAACTTGAAATAAGTGCGGATTCTAATGCCTCATATATTATATCTACAGATACACCTTTTTCTTTTTCGATTTCATGCAAGGCATTAATAAAATCTTGATTCATGGTTAACCTCCTAAAATTTAATACTTAATTTTATAATAGAAATATATTCTCTAGGTATACTTACTGAGTTTTCAATTTGTTCTAAAGTGATTTCGTCTTTAGAATAACTTTTAAGTTCACCTTCATAGATCTTTTTATTTTCAAAAGGTCTATATAGTTTTAATTCAATATCTTTTCCTAGGTTTCTTTTTAAATCTTTATCTGTTTTAAGTGGTCTGTCAAGCCCAGGGGAAGATATTTCTAAATAATACTCATCAGATATTGGATCTTTTTCATCTAGCTTTTCACTCAATTCTTTACTCATTTTTTGACAATCATCTAAACTTATGCCACCTACTTTATCCACATATACTCTTAGGAAATAACTGCCAGATTCTTTGATGTATTCGACATCTACTAATTCATAACCTAAGTCTTCAGCTATATCATTACTTATCTGATTTACAATATTGAGAATTTCTTTTTTATTTATTTAAAACACCTCCTGGAAGTCCTTTTTTTTATAAAAAATCAAGAGTGGGATAGCCCACTCTTTGTCAAGAAATCATGTTTATTAATATAAATAATTATACCATGTTAAAATATAAAAATCAAATGTTAAAAAGGCTAATTTGATTACTTTGAGGCAAATTACCCAAACATCCATGATAGGTTAATGCATCTATTACAGTACGACTTACTTTACTTCTTTTTATCAAATCTTCGACGGATATAAACTTAGATATATTTCTTTCTTCTACAATTTTTTTAGCAGCATTTTCTCCTACACCATCTAAACCTTTTAAAGGTGGAATTATACCTTCTTTACCTATTAAAAACCTATCGCTGTCAGAGTGATATAAGTCTACATTCTGAAATTTAAGACCTCTCGCATACATCTCTCTTACGACTTCAAGTACTGTTAATAAACCCTTTTCTTTTGTAGTAATTTCATTTCCTAAAGATTCTATTTCTCCTATTTTCTTTTTTACAGAAGCTGGACCTTCAAGAATCAATTGAGCATCAAAATCAGCAGCTTTAGTAGTAAAATAGGTAGCATAAAAAGCTTCAGGATAATAAACTTTAAAATATGCTATTCTAAAAGACATCATCACATA
>CAZRHX010000275.1:0-1993 GCA_964599855.1 uncultured Tissierella sp.
GGGAAGGCTCAGTCAATAAAAAAGGATTAACTTTAAGATTTGGAAATAAAATAAAACCTGAAGTTATCTATGGAGAGGATTTTATTTTAGAAAAGAAGATAGATGAAAGCTGGTATGAGCTTCCAGTAATAATAGATGGAGAATATGGCTTTAATGATATTGTCCACGAGATAACATTTGAAGGTGGACCTGATTGGGATGTAAATTGGGAGTGGCTCTATGGAGAACTTGAAAAGGGTCAATATCGTATTATAAAAGAAGTTTCAAATTTAGAAGAAAATGGCGATTATGAAAGCTATTTTCTAATAGCTGACTTTGAGATTGAGTAAGTGTAGATCGAGACAAAAAAATAGGATTATAGGGGGGGCATAAATGAATTTTAAAATAGAGATTAATATTCTAAGTATAACAAACTATCCTTTCCTAGCTAAACATTTAGAAGATATGGCTAGTCGTGGATGGTTGATTGATAGAATTATCTTGGGAAATATATTTATATATAAAAAAACAGAAGCTGAGAATTTAGACTTTTCTATAGTTCCCTATGAAGTAGAGACGGGCTTTACTAGAAAAACCAAAAAAGAGCTAAGAGAGTTTCAAGCAGTCTGGGAGAGAGCTGGTTGGACTTATGTAAGTGAATCAGGAGACTTTCATATCTATTTTAAAAAAGCAGGAAAAGAAATAAATTTCCTAGAAATTGATGATGAAGAAGAGTTTGAAAGACTAGAAAAAATAGGAAATAAAGCTATGTTTTCATCATATATTATGATTATAATATCTCTATTTATCACTTGGCTTATAATAGGTGATTTATTTACAGACTTATTGATCATGAAAAATGCTTTGATGCAGATGGCAGGACTTATAATGCCCGCTTATCTTGTATTAGGAATAATGGAAATCATAAGGATTAGAAAGTTTTTAAAGTTAAATAGAAAAAATATAAAAAACGATAAAAAAATAGAATATAGAGAGTCTGAATTCTACCTTGAAAAAACACTCTATCTATTTACTTTTGTACTCTTGATTTTTGCTATAGGATTTATAATATATATAGTATTTGTATTAAAAGATACAGATACTTTATTTTCAGTTTTACCCATAACAATAGGAATTATAATTGGTAACTTTTATAGATACTTTATAAAGCCAAATAAAAAGAATCGAGACTATAAGGTGGCAGTATTTGCTGGACTTATTATACTAGCTATGGGCTTGGTATTTGTATTAGATTTATTTGAATCACAGAAAATACTAGAGAACTATAACAAAGCAGATATAGAAGAATATAGGGTCTTGTCAATTTCTGATTTTTTTGATGGTGGTATGGAAGATGGTATGGTTTTTTCGGCAGGTAGCAGTATATTGGTTCCCAAGTCTTATGAATATAGTTCCTATAACAACAAAGAAGGATTCATAGTAAGTGAGTATTCAAATGCCTTGACAGAAGATATATCTAAAAACCTGGTATTTAGATATAGAAAAAATGCGGAGGAATGGATTGAAGAACTATATGGAGTACTAGTGGAAGATTCAATTAGATATGATGAATACAATTTCAATGGTGAAGATGATTTTATTGAGGAAGAATATTCTTATACACTAGAAAGGGCTGGTTTAACAATTGAAGAATTTAATAAATTAGAAAAAGAATCTATAGAAGCAGGTAGAGAAGAAGCTATGAATATAATACAAGAAAGAGCCATAACAAAAGATGAGGAAAACCTCTGGAATATGGATGAAGTATATTTCTTATCATATAGTAAAGATCAAATAGTTTTAAGAGATGGGAAAGATGTTTTCTATCTAGAAGGATTAGACTTTTCAGACCCTGAAATTATAAAGCTAGTCAAAGAAAAATTGGGATTATAGGGAGGCCATAGAGCATGAGTTTCAAAATAGAAAATAGGATTGTAAATATAATAAACTATCCTTCAATAGCTAAACATTTAGAAGAGATGGCTAGTCGTGGATGGTTGATTGATAGAATTAT
>CAZRHX010000276.1:0-1977 GCA_964599855.1 uncultured Tissierella sp.
GATGATTATATGACTAAACCCTTTAATCCCATGGAACTTGTTTTAAGAGTAAAATCTTTAGTTAGACGAATGAAGCAAAGACAAACTAATGGCAATATATTATTAAAATTAGGACCATTTCAAATTGACAAATATTCAAGAAAGTTTTTTAAGAATGAAGTAGAGATGGACTTAACTCCTACTGAATATTCTATTATAAAATTATTTTTAGAAAATCCAGGCAAAGCCTTTAAAAGAGATGAAATTCTCAATATAATTTGGGGAGAAGATTTTGTAGGTGATTCTAAAATAGTAGATGTAAATATTAGAAGATTAAGATCCAAAATAGAAAATGACCCAAGTAAACCTGAATTTATAGAAACTGTTTGGGGTCTTGGATACAGGTGGAAAAATAAATAGTAGGAGAATGATATGAAAAAAAGTATTAGAAAAAGGCTTGTAAAAAATTTTATTTTAGTTATTTTAATAACTGTAGTAATTATTGTAACATTTCTTAGTAATAGTGTAAAAGAGTATTATTATAAAAACTTAGAAGATGTATTGACAAGTCAGATGGAAGCATCTACTTCTTTTTATTCAAGATATTTTCCTTCTTTTAATTTAGATGATATACTTATAGAAGATATAGATATCTTTTGGAGATATACTAATGTAGAAGTTCAAATACTATCTTTAAAAGGAGACCTTCTTTTAGATACATTAGGAATAAGTTCTGATGAACAAATAGAGACTTTTGACGTAGTCAAAGCTCAAGATGGAGAAAAAGGAGTGTGGACAGGTACGGTTCCTTACTCTTCTGAATCAGTTATGGCTATATCTATCCCACTTATAAAAGATGATGAATCATTGGGTATTATAAGGTTTGTGTCTTCTTTAGAAGAAACAAACAAGCTTGTACAAAACGTCATTATACTTTTGATTACAGTAGGGTTAGTTGTTATAATTATAGGAGGTGTGGTTAGTATAATACTTGCTAATTCAATAGTAGATCCATTAGAGAGAGTATCTAAAGTTGCAGAAAAAATGGCAAATGGACAACTTAAAATAAGGAATGATATAGAAAACGATGATGAAATAGGACGACTTGCAAGTACTTTAAACCATATGGCAGATGAAATAATAAAAAGAGAGCAGATAAAGATTGACTTTATATCTTCAGTATCCCATGAACTTAGAACTCCTTTAACCTCAATAAAAGGATGGTCTATAACACTTCAGGCTAAAGATATTGAACAAGATTTACTTTTAGATGGGCTTAAGATTATCGAAAAAGAAAGTGATAGACTATCTTTTATGGTAGAAGAATTATTAGATTTTTCAAAGTTTATATCAGGAAGAATAACACTTGAAAAAGATGACTTTGATTTTAGCTCTACTTTAAACTTTATAGCTAAACAATATATGCCAAAATCAAAAAAAAGGGATATAAATTTTTCAGTAGAAATAGATGAAAATGTCAATATGCTAGTAGGCGATGAAAATAGAATAAAACAAGTACTTATAAACTTATTAGATAATGCTTTTAAATTTACAGATGCAGGTGGATTTGTCGAATTAAAAGCCTATATGATGGATAAAAATCTTATATTGGAAGTAAAAGATACAGGGATAGGTATATCAGAAGAAGATTTACCCAATATAAAAGAAAAGTTTTATAAAGGAAAAACAAGTAGAGCTAATAGTGGTATAGGACTTGCTATATGTGATGAAATTGTAAAGCTTCATCAAGGCGAGTTGATTATAGAATCTCAACTAGGTAAAGGAACAGATATAAAAGTAATTTTACCTTATGAGGAGGAAGTTATATGAATAAATTAAGATTGAGTATAATTATGTTTGTGCTTATGCTTATATTATCATCTTGTAGCATAAAAGAAACTAGTATAGATGAGAGATTGAAAGCACCTAAGATAACTACTTCTCCCTTAGAGGGTAAGTGGAATGTTATAGATTATACTTCTGTTTCTGGGACAGATC
>CAZRHX010000277.1:0-1974 GCA_964599855.1 uncultured Tissierella sp.
AGCTCCAACTTGAGCCATTGTCTCAACTATTAAAACTCCTGGCATAACCGGAGCGCCTGGATAATGACCTTGAAAATAGGATTCATTTATAGTTACATTTTTATATCCAATTCCCTTAACACCTTCTTCTAGTATTTCTACTTTATCTATAAATAAAAAAGGATATCTATGAGGAATTATATCCATTATTTCTTGAATATCCAATATTCTTGTCATTTTTTTCACCTCTCTTTATACTGTTTTAATCAATTCTTGAAAAAATATAAGATTGATTAATTTATAAGAATAATATATACTAATTTTAAGTTTTATATTAATGAGCTTACAGTACTAATAATAATTGAAAAAAGTATTTTTTGCAAATGAAATATAAAACAAATTCGATTTAACATTTTACTTGTATGGTGTATAATGTATAAGTAGAGTTTATAATAAAGTGGGAGGTGAATACTTGGAGAATTATGGAGTAGGAATTACTGGAGTAGGAAGTTTTGTTCCAGAAAACATCATGACAAATAATGATTTAGAAAAAATAGTAGATACTTCCAATCAATGGATAATAGAAAGAACAGGTATAAAGGAAAGAAGAATCGCTAAGGAGGGGGTATCATCTTCTGATCTAGCAGCTATTGCAGCTCAAAGAGCTATGGAAGATGCAGGTATCTTACCTGAAGATATAGACCTTATACTGGTTGCTACAATTAGTCCAGACTATATTTTTCCTTCAACGGCATGTATGGTTCAAGAACATATAGGAGCTACAAATGCGGCAGCCTTTGATATAAATGCTGGTTGTACAGGTTTTATATATGCACTTACTACAGCTAAAGCTTTTGTTAAAAGTGGAATGTATAAAAAGGTATTGGTTATCGGAGCAGAAACACTTTCTAAAATAGTAGACTGGAAAGATAGAAATACATGTGTATTATTTGGAGATGGAGCTGGAGCGTGTATAGTAGAACCTTGCCAAAATGGTTTTGGAATGATATCTGAAGATCTAGGTTCAGATGGATCAAAGGGTGATGTTTTAATAGTACCAGCCGGGGGAAGTAGGGAACCTACAACTTTAAAAACCGTAGCAGAAGGCTTAAACTTCATAAAAATGGATGGAAGAGAAGTATTTAAATTTGCAGTTAGGATAATGGAAAAAGCATCTAAAGATGTTTTGAAAAAAATAGGCCTGACTTCAAAAGATATAGACCTTTTAATTCCACATCAAGCTAATATTAGAATAATAGATTCAGCACTTAAGAAGTTAGATTTAAAGAAAGAAAAGGTATTTGTAAATTTAGAGAAATATGGAAATACATCTGCAGCTTCTATTCCAGTGGCGCTAGATGAAGCCTTAAACCAAAAAAGAATTAAAAAAGGCGATAATATATTATTAGTAGCTTTTGGTGCAGGACTTACATGGGGCGGAGTTTTATTAAAATGGAATAAGGAGGAATAGGATGTTTGAAACAAGGATTACAAGATTACTTGAGATAAAATATCCAATATTTCAAGGTGGAATGGCTTGGGTAGCAACACATACTCTTGCTGCTGCAGTATCAAATGCAGGTGGGCTTGGAATTATAGCAAGTGGGAGTCTTCCAGGAGATATGATAAGAGAGGAAATAAGAAAAGTAAAGAAACTTACAGATAAACCATATGGGGTAAATATAATGCTTATGAATCCATATGCTGAGGATATTGTAGATATAGTCTGTGAAGAGGGAGTTCCTGTAGTAACTACAGGTGCAGGAAATCCAGGGAAGTATATTCCCAAGTTTAAAGAAGCAAATGTAAAAGTCATACCTGTAGTACCTACTGTATCTTTAGCAAGGAGATTAGAAAGACTAGGGGCAGATGCCCTTATAATAGAGGGAACAGAGGCAGGAGGCCATATAGGAGATATTGGAACCATGGCTTTGGTTCCTCAAGTAGCAGATGCCATAAAAATTCCAATAATAGCCGCTGGTGGTATAGGAGACG
>CAZRHX010000278.1:0-1959 GCA_964599855.1 uncultured Tissierella sp.
CACTCCACCACTCATACCTAGTATTACTCTTTTTTTCATAAGATTCTCCTCTTTAAAAATATTTTCTTACTATATATTATATACTAAAAGATATATTTTTAAAAGGATTTAAATATTAAAACATATTTTAGATAAGTTGTATATTCAGATTGCATCTATATAAAACAATAAATAGCATATTGTTTTATGCTGTTTAAATTAGAAGTATTGAAGTTTCATCTAAATAATGTTAAAGTATTCATATGTTGAGTATTTTTAGAGAGGAAGATAGGTTTTTATGGGTGAAAATAATGAATAAGTTATTTGGAGAAATAATATATTATTTTGCAAAATTAGTAGAGCTTTTACTTGATGGTCTTATAGCTATTACAGAACTTATAGTAAATATTGTAAAGGGATTGGCTAAAGGATTTTTAGCTCTTATAAGCATGGGAGGATGCCTGTTAATTTTTTTATTGGCAGGTCCTTTAGGATTATATATACTTTTCAATCCAGTATTTATTTTTATAGCTTTACTTACTATTGTTGTAATAGTTGGAGGAACAAAGCTTATATCTTATTTAAAATATAGAAAGTATATGATAACAGAGTTTTTATTTGACTGGGCAGATTATTATAGAAAAGGTAAGGAGAAAACTTTTAAATCCTTTGATGAATATGGTGCCAAATATAAGAATATGGAAGAAGAGAAGAAAAGAAAAGAGTGGAAGAGAAGACAAGAAGAAGAACAAAAACAATGGGAAGAAAGATTTAGGCAGTGGAATGAATACCAAAGACAAAGTGGAGGATTTAATCAAGGTGGATATAGTCAGGGTGGATACAGAGGACAAGCTTATCAAAACCCTAGTATAGAGTTCAAACAAAAATATGAAGATAGTATAAAGCTTTTAGGACTTTCTACGGATGCAGATATATATGAAATAAAACTTGCTTATAGAAAAAAAGCTAAAGAATATCATCCAGATGTAAATAAAGCTGAAAATGCAACAGAAATGTTTCAAAAGATCAACGAAGCATATGAGTTTTTAAATGAAGCAAATGTTGAAAGATATAAAACTTTAAAATAATGGTCTTATAAAGTGACTTTAAAAATTTTGAAAAAATTCAGAGTAGATACTTAAATATTTCTACTCTGAATTTTTTATGTATATATATTTTAATTATTTATTATAATAGATATTGGGTATGTATAAATTTAATTGAAAAACAAATAAAGGGTAAATATTTTCGGATAAAGAAAGGTGAGAAAAACAGAAAATATAGTAGAAAGATTTAAAAGATATATAAGTGTAGATACAAGATCTGATGAAGACAGTGAAACTGTTCCAACTACTAAAGGTCAACTAGACCTTGGGGGAATTTTAAAAAAAAGAGTTAGAAGAATTAAATCTATCTGATGTGAGTATGGATGAGAATGGATATATATGCTACTTTAAAATCTAATATGGAGAAAAAAGTTCCAACGATAGGTTTTATAGCTCATATGGATACTAGTCCTGACGCAGAGGGACGATGTATAAATCCCCAAACAATCATCTACAAGGATGGAGCAAGACTTTCATATATGGGACTTCCTACACCTAATATATTTACCGGTGGATATAACTTTCATGGAAGATTTGAATTTATTACAACCGAATCTATGATTTTAGCATCAAGGGCCATATTAAAGATTATAGAAAATAATAATAAATAATAGAATAAAGGAGATTCCAATGAATAAACTAAAAGGATTAAAACCTGAGAGAGTATTTTATTACTTTGAAGAGATAAGCAAGATTCCGAGATGCTCTTATGAAGAGAGAAAAATAAGTGATTATTTAAAGTCAATGGGAGAAGAATTGGGATTGGAGACTATTCAAGATGAAATGATGAACATAATAATAAGAAAGCCTGCATCTAAAGCTTATGAAAACGCTCCTGGGGTTATTATACAAGGGCATATGGATATGGTATGTG
>CAZRHX010000279.1:0-1911 GCA_964599855.1 uncultured Tissierella sp.
TGCAGAGTTTGGTTGACAATATGTATGAGCGTTTTATCGACACAGTGGAAGCAGGACGAAAACTTAATCGTGATGAGATCTATAAATTAGCAGATGGACGAATTTATGATGGAGCACAGGCTGTCGGAAATGGTCTAGTTGATGAGCTTGGCTATTTTGATGATGCTCTTATGGATTTAAGAAAAAGTTATTCTCTTGAGGACTCACAGCTTATTATTTTTGAAGAAAGTACTTTAAATTGGCTTAACAATCCAATCTTTAATTTTGAAGGTCTTCTACAAAAACAAAGATCACCTTTCCCTGAAATCAATACAAATGATGAGACTCCACAAATGATGTATATTTATAAGGGGGTGTAATAATGATTAAATCATTTAAAGATTACTATCAATATATGTATACTGGTTTTTTAATCCGTTTCTTTGCTTTTACTATTGATATAATTATTATTGGTTCCCTACAGCGAATAAGCTTGTTTTATATGAAAAAAGGTACCTTGCTTACATTTCTTTCATTAGCTATATACCTATTGTACTTTATTCTTATGACTAAATTAAATAACGGACAAACTATAGGTAAAATGATTTTTGGAATCAAAGTTATTTGTTTAAATGAAGAAAAATTAACTTGGAAGACCGTAATTGTTCGTGAAGGTTTTGGTCGTTATTTGCAAAAAACAATATTAATTCTCTATGCAATAACAATTTTCACACCTTATAAACAACATTTGGTTGATTTACTGACTGACACATCGGTTGTCACACTCAACTATTTCCGTCTTCTTGAAGATGAAGAGGGGAGAAAAAATAAATTTATAAGTGACGGACTAGTCACTGAATAATAAAAAATATTTTAGAGGAGGAAAAAGATGAATGACGAGCTAGAGGTAAAAGAAGAACTAGAAGTAAAGGAAGAAAAAGGCTTTCCATGGGCAGCTTTGGTAGTGTTTATTGCTCTTTTAATAGCTTCTGTACTTATTGAATTTTATAGAATGGATATGGGTGCTATGCCAGGTCAAGATTCTGGGATGTTAGTTACTGGAGGAATTATAGGTTCAATATTTGTTGTAATATTTGGGATTATTGGTTTAAGTATACAATATGCCTTTACAAAATTTCCTACACAATGGATTTCTAAAGAAAAACAAGTCTATAAAAATGATATATGGTCAGCTTTACTCTATTCTTCTGCTATAGGGATAGTTATTAATTTATTAGTGGTACAACTCAATTATCAAGAAAATCTTCTTGTGACTTCCATAAGCAGTGTGATAGTAACGGGCTTATTCTTATTTTTTTATTTCTCTGGACAAGAGAAGGAAGCTCACATAAAAAAAGCTATCACTATAGTCCAAATTATATGGCTAATATTAGGTATAGGGCTTGGTATTGTTATAAATAACTTCCTTACAAATATACCTATTTAATAGAAAGTGAGGAAAAGATGAAAAAATCACAAGAAAAAGTGCAAAAGGAATCAATTATGAAAAGAGTTGGAAAAAGAAAAGGCTTGGTTGCGATAGGTATTATAGCTGTTCTTTTGATTGCGCTTGTTGTTGTTAAATTAGTTCAAGATTCGGGCTTCTTAACTGGTTCAGAAGAGGCCTATTCTGTCCACGTTTTGAGAAAAGAAGATCCTATTCTCTTTGACGGAATAGTTGAAGCCAAAGAAATACAAGAAGAATATTATGATGCTTCAAAAGGATCTTTAGCAGAAGTTCTGGTTGAAAATGGTCAGAGTGTAGAAAAAGGAGCAGATTTATTTACTTATACAAATGAAGAAAGCCAAACGCTACTCGATGAACAAAATCGACAGTACAGCCGATTGAAAGAAAAACGTTCTGATTCCCTTACCAACCTTGCCAATGCTAGACAAGCGCTAAAAACAGCTAATGCAAATATAAGAAAGAGT
>CAZRHX010000280.1:0-1908 GCA_964599855.1 uncultured Tissierella sp.
GAAGATTTGGATTTATAGCTACGGGATTACCCATAAGTTTAAGCATAGATAAATCTCCTGTAGTATCTCCATAGGCATAACTTTTTTCTAAATCTACATTATATTTTCCTATAAGCTCATTTAGAACTTTTCTTTTACTAGAAGAATCCCACATTCTGATTAATTCTCCTGTAAATTTGTTTTCTTCATCTACCTTGTATACAGATCCTCTATATTCAGTTACTTCATATTTCTCTGCCATCTTAGAAACTAAAAAATCAGGACTTCCAGATATGAAGAATATCTTATGACCCATCCTTTTATGAAAATCTATCTGATTTCTAGAGTATTTATATACCATATCACCATTAACTTTTATAACATGAGCTGCTATAAATTCTATATATGCTTTATCTATTCCTTTTAATTCTTCTAAATAAACTTCAGCTAGTCTTTCAAGATACTTTTCAAAATCCCCATATCTTTTTTCCCACTCTAAATATACATCTTTTACTTTTGTATACCATATTGCTGGATCTATAACTTCAAAATTCATCAGTTTTTGAAAATGTTCTATCATAAGTGAATTTCTAAATATAGTCCCATCAATATCAAAAAAAGCAGCTGTATTTTTCATCAATCATCATCCCATCTTTTGTGTATTACTTGACATATACCCAACTTTTTATATTAATACTATTTTTCTTCTATATCTGCATACAAAAGAGCTTCTGATATTTATTTCATAGTTTTTTAATTTCTTATTAAAAAAATCATAATACATATTTGAATATAAAGGTATATCTGGCAATAGTTCATTCCATCTAATCACAAATTCTACAAAGTTTTCTTTGTATTTTTCTTCAGCTTGTGGATTTAACTCTACCATAGCTTTAGCTGCACTTTCTAATTGTTCATCTATTAAAAAATTAATATTATATCCTGCCTCTAACATCTCAGGGTCCCTTGTATAGTTTTTGGACAAATCATATTTCGGAGTAAATTCTTCAGCTAAATTATACATTCCAAATTTTGGTTTTTCATATTTTTTATCATTTTCACCATCACGATACATATAAAGTAAGACTTCGTCAAAACTCATTATAGTTTGTTTTATTTCCATTCCTGCTTCTTTTATATCTGGATTCTCTTGCAATTTTAGTAACAAGAGATCTGAGATTAAACTTCTCTCAGGTGAAGCTAACTCTATTTTAAGAGGAATAAACTCTCCATTGTTTTGTCTTTTATATCGTATTCCTTCTCTATAGGCATTCCCATCTTTATCAAATATCCATCCACCATTTTCTAAAAGTTCTTTAGCAGTCTCTACATTATACTCATATTTGTTTAATTTTTCTTCTAATTCAGATTTAGTTTCTTCATAAAACCACATCTGCTCTGTATAAGGTCCATCTATTAATTTACCATATCCATCGGTAAAAGTTTTAGCAGATGCTTTTCTATCTATAAGATGAGCTATAGCCTTGCGAACTTCTATATACTGAGTTGGTCCAAAATCTGTCTGAAATACTAATTTTCCATATCCTCTACGAGGATACTGAGTATAATCAAATTTACCCTCTTCTGCTAAAGTAAGACCTTTTTTTATATTCTCCCCATCTGAAACTTGAGATAATAAATCTATTGAACCTTTTTCTAATTCTTTTAAAGCTTTTTCCTTTTCAACCTTTTTATAGACAATTTTTTTAATCTTAGGTTTTTGTCCAGCATAGTCTCCAGGAAAATTTTTATTTACCTTTAGAACTACTTTGCCAACATTCTTATCATATGAAACCAATTTATAGGCTCCTGTAGATGGAAATTTTTCCACTTCTTTTCTTGCAACATTAAACTTTTTTTTAAATTCTTCTAAATTAAGATCTTCTGAAAAATAAACTCCGTTTCCATCATCTTTTATATCTATTAGAT
>CAZRHX010000281.1:0-1907 GCA_964599855.1 uncultured Tissierella sp.
CTTCAGATACTTGTTTTGCTGTATTTTCATTATCTCCTGTGAGCATCCAAGTTTTAATTCCTTCTTCTTTAAGACGCTTTATTGCATTATATGATTCTTTTCTTATTCTATCTGAAAGTCCTATGGCTCCTACCAATTTATCATCTATAATCAAAAATACATCGGTGGATACACCATGCTCTGGTAGATCTCTAGGAATTTCAAGATTGTTTTCTCTTAAATATCCAGGACTTACTACCAATACATCCTTACCATCTATAGTTCCTTCAATACCTTTTCCCTGTATGGCTTGGAAATTATCCATATCTAAAGTAGACAAGCCCATCTCTTCTTGCTTTTTTATTATGCCTCTTGCTATAGGATGTTCGGAATTGTTTTCAAGTGTAGCAGCATATTCTATTATTTTTTCTTCACTATAATTTTCATCAAATATTTCTATAAAGTTTACAGAGAACTCTCCATGAGTAAGTGTTCCTGTTTTATCAAATACTACAGTATCAATCTTCCTTGAATTTTCAAATTGAGTTCTGTTTCTTATAAGTAGACCATTTCGAGCTGATTGTGCTGTTGAAGTTGCTACGACTAAGGGCATTGCAAGCCCAAGTGCATGAGGACAGGTTATTACCATTACTGTAACCATTCTCGCTAAAGCGAATGTAAAATCATCAGTGATTATAAACCATACAATAAGTGTAGCAAAGCCTAGTGTAAGAGCTATTATAGTCAACCAAAAAGCTGCCTTGTCTGCCAAGTTTTGTGTTTTAGACTTAGATTCTTGTGCTTTTTCAACCATATCTATAACTTTTGATAGATAGGAATCTTGACCTATGTCCTTAACTTCGACTTCTATGGATCCATCTCCATTTATAGATCCTCCTATAAGCTTCTGACCCTCACCTTTTTCAATGGGTTTTGATTCTCCAGTCAGCATTGATTCATTTATATGGCTGCTTCCTTTTACTATGATACCGTCGGCAGGAACTTTTTCTCCTGGTTTTATAAGTATCTTATCTCCAGAACTTAGTTCACTTATATCAATATCTACTATATCTCCATTTTTAAATAAATGAGCCGTGTTTGGCATAAGCTCAGCTAATTTTTCTAGTGCACTTGATGCACTCAAGACAGCTCTCATCTCAATCCAATGGCCTAAAAGCATAATATCAATAAGTGTTGCAAGTTCCCAAAAGAAATCATTTCCTTCAAGTCCAAAAACTACAGCACTACTATAGAGATAAGCTACTGTGATAGCCATAGCTATAAGCGTCATCATGCCAGGTGTTTTTTCTTTTAATTCATCTTTTAGCCCTTTTAAAAATGGCCAACCACCATAAAAGAATATAAATGTGGCTAAAGCAAATAAGACATAAGTACTTCCTGGAAACGCAATCTCTATATTTGTCCATTCTTGAATCATAGGTGAAAGAACGAGTATAGGGACTGTAACTATTAGAGAGATAAAAAATCTTCTTTTAAAATCCTTTATCATCATCTCATGATGTGATCCATGTTCTTTTCCATGACTAGTTTGATCTTTATTTTCATGATTTTCCACTATAAAAACTCCTTTCAAAATTTATTTGTCAATAATTCACCACTTAAAGTATATCTACCCTTTAATTTGAAATCTATATATAATAATATATTCTGAAAATAAAAAAAGAAAATATAAATATATTTCACTTGTAAAGCTTGATTATAAGAGGCTTAGAAGAAAATATATAAGTTTAATAAAATATTCTTTTAAAAAAAGCTTGTTATATATTTTAATCCATGTTATACTAAATAAGAACTTAAATTTGGGGTAATAGTAACACAATATATTTCTATACATACTATTTAATTATAGTATACAGCTAGATTTTATTAGTAGGTTATTATAATCAGTTTAAGAAATAAAATTTGGA
>CAZRHX010000282.1:0-1874 GCA_964599855.1 uncultured Tissierella sp.
TCAAGAATTTATACAAATTGATACTACTAATATATTATTTATAGTAGGTGGAGCTTTTGATGGGATAGAAAAGATAATAGAAAATAGAGTAGATATAAAAACAATGGGTTTCGGTGCCGATGTAAGAAGCAAACAAGACCTTGACTTAGGAGAATTATTTAAAAATGTTGAGCCAGAAGATTTATTAAGATTTGGTTTGATACCTGAGTTTGTTGGAAGATTACCAATAATAGTAACATTAGAAGAATTGGATAAAGAAGCTCTTGTGAGAATACTAACTGAACCAAAAAATGCATTAGTAAAACAATATCAAGAGTTATTTAGACTAGATGATGTAGAACTAGAATTTGAAGAAGAAGCTTTAGAAGCTATTGCACAAAAGGCAATAGATAGAAAGATAGGAGCAAGAGGTCTTCGTAGTATATTAGAAGAAAATTTACTAGAGATAATGTTTGAAATACCATCTAGAAAAGATATTTCTAAATGTATAGTTACAAAAGAAACTATAGAAGGCGGAAAAGTTGAACTTATCTTAAAGGAAAGTTCCGACGGAGCTGAAATAGAAGATGAAAAAGAGTCTGTATCATAGATAAAAAAGCTCACATACGTGAGCTTTTTTAGTTAATAAAAGGAGTGATGACATGTATAGTAAATCATATATTGTTGAAAACAAAACAATGCCACTCATACCTTTAAGAGGAATCTCTGTATTTCCACATATGGTAATTCATTTTGATGTGGGAAGAGAAAAATCTATCAATGCATTAGAAAAAGCTATGCTAGAGGATTCAGAAATATTATTAGTAGCACAAGTTGATGCAAAAACAGATGATCCACAAGAAGATGAATATTATCATTTGGGTACTGTTTCAAAGGTAAAACAAATGTTAAAGTTGCCAAGTGGTAGCATAAGAGTTTTAGTTGAAGGATTAAATAGAGGTAAGGCTATTGAAATAACAGAAGAAAAAGAATATATAGAATCAAATGTAGAAGAATATATATATAATGAAGATATAGAAGCAGATACAGAAATGGAAGCGTTGATGAGGATGATAATAGATGACTTTGAAATGTATCTTTCATTTAACAATAAAATGGCACCAGATGCATTATTGACAATAACAGATGTAAATGAGCCAGATAAACTATCAGATTTAATATCTTCATATATAAATTTAAAAACAGAAGAGTATCAACAATTGTTGGAAGCATTAGACTTAACAAAAAGATTGGAAGTACTTCATATACTTTTACAACAAGAAATTGAACTTTTAAAAATAGAAGATAAAATAAGTCAAAGAGTAAAAAAACAAATGAATGAAGTACAAAAAGAATATTATTTAAAGGAACAAATAAGAGCAATTCAAAAAGAACTTGGAGATGACTCAGATCCACTTTCAGACATAGAAAAATATAAAGAAAAATTGGAAGAATTAAATTTATCAGAAGAAGTATATGATAAAGCAATGGAAGAATTAAATAGATTGTCAAAAATGCATCCACAGTCAGCAGAAACAGGAGTTATAAGAACTTATTTAGACTGGTTAATTGATCTGCCATGGAATATAGAAACAGAAGATAACTCAGATATAAAATTATCAAGAGAAGTATTAGATGAAGATCATTATGGTTTACAAGATGTTAAAGAAAGAATTCTAGAATTTATAGCAGTAAAAGAATTAACTGAAAATGCAAAAGGACCTATACTTTGTTTAGTTGGACCGCCAGGAGTAGGAAAAACTTCTATAGCTAGATCTGTAGCAAGAGCATTAGATAAAAAATTTGTAAGAATGTCATTAGGTGGAGTAAGGGATGAAGCAGAAATAAGAGGTCATAGAAGAACTTATGTAGGAGCTATGCCAGGAAGAATAATA
>CAZRHX010000283.1:0-1853 GCA_964599855.1 uncultured Tissierella sp.
CTATATATTTTTTTAAGCCTTCTGGTCTGAGTGCATGTAAGCCGATGTTACCTAATTCGCACGCTCTTTTAATATTCATACCGAAAAGAGACTGAAAGTCTTTCATCTCAAAATCTGATTCCGTAATAAATAATTGTCTGAAAATATCTTTTAGCCTTTTGCCCTCTTTCAAGTAAATAGGAATAAAACCAATTGTTGTGTTTGATTTTCCTAGATTATATATATATGCATTGACTACCTTATTTGGAAATTTATTTGATAAACTGAAAAATAAATTTGACCAATAAACAGTATCCATTACTAAACCCTCTTTTTTTAAAAATCCATTTTGTTCGAGATCAATAAAACTGAAGTTTTGCTTGAAGTTGTTGCCAAACTTATATGTCAACCATTGTCCATTCCATGTGTTTACTTGATTTCCCTTCATTTTATCTAACAACGGGTCATTTAAATATCTGCGATAAAACTTCCAGCCTTCAAATGTCTCAAGTATTATATCTACGTCATTAATTAACAAATTAAGTCCACCTTGAACTCCTATTCCTAAGCTAGATCCGAACCATGCAAAATAGATATCTTCTTCAGAGCTATTAATAAATAAGTCGGTAATCATTCCAGAGGTAACAGCTGTACTTTCAACTGCTGGATATCCAGGAGCAATCCCCATGTTTAGAGTAGGTCCAGTATTTTCTGCTTTTTCTGTAAATTTTCGAAACCTCTCTTTTCTTTGACTTTCTGTCTCGTAAGGTTTTATTCGATTAATCATTGCATCCCAACTTATCTTGGGATTTTCAAGAGGAGAATTACCCCCTGAGATCATATACTTTGGATGATTAAAAAACAGTTCAAAATACTCCTTCTCAAAGAACTCTTTTGCAGTGTAATCCTTGTTATACTTTTCATTATATGCTTTAAGAAAAGTCTTTCCTACTAATGTTGTTATCATAAGAATCGATTTAATACATTAAAATTTTCTTCCTTAATTTCATCTTGATTTAATCCAAATTCAAAGTCATAAGCCTTATCAGGAACAATAAAAGGTTTATTGCCTACGTCTAATTGTCGCATCTTAGCAACTTTCCAATACGAGACAGACATCTCCAAGTTTAATCTTGTTTCAAAATCTCCATTTTTGTATTCTTCTTCATCTGACTCTAATATACAACAGGCACTTGCAATATCTAGTAGCTCAAAAAGAATGGCTTTGTTTCTATGCGTTAGTTTACTCATCGTAAATCCTCCTTCAGATTTAAACATACTATGCTCTTCTATTTTCATAAAATCAAACTCTGTGTATACTTGATCAATCTTTTCTTGTAGCTCTTTCTCTTGTAGTATCTCCATGTTATTTAATACCTCAAATGATTTATGAATAGTAGCAATCTCATATGGTCTGCAATCTTTTAGATCTTCGGGAGGAGCTACAACATAAATATCTTTATATTTCCCAATTGTTTCATTAGTGCGTTTCCTATTTATTCTTCCAAATCTTTGTATCATAGCATCTAATGGCGCTGTAGCAGTAACCATTAAGTCGAAACTTATGTCTAAGCTAACTTCTACAATTTGTGTAGATACAACAATACAAGCTTCTTCACTCGAATTATATTCAAACGTAGGGTCTCCTTTATCATCTAAACCCAATAGCTGTTTCTCTTTTATATTCCTATCTCCTCTTTTGAATTTACTATGTAGTAGTAATGACGGAATATTGGGATAAAACTCTTTTATTTCCTTGTATATTTCCTGTGCATCCTTTATAGTATTCATAACTACCAAGACCTTATTGTTTTCTTGGATGTTTTTAGCTATTACATCATAGGCTAGATCGAATGAATCTATTTTATGAATAA
>CAZRHX010000284.1:0-1843 GCA_964599855.1 uncultured Tissierella sp.
ATAAAAAAATAGAAGATATAAATGTATCACTTCAACAGAGAGTAGAGATTATAAAGATGTTATATAGACAAGCAGAAATCCTTATCTTTGACGAGCCAACAGCAGTACTTACTCCTCAAGAAATAGATTATCTACTTAAAATTATTGAAGAACTTCGTAACGCTGGGAAAACTATTATTTTAATTACTCATAAGTTAGAGGAAATTAAAAGAGTAGCAGATAGATGTGTAATATTAAATAAGGGTAAAATGGTTGATATATTAGATGTAAAAGAGACATCTACTAAAACTATGGCCAATTTAATGGTAGGAAGAGAAGTTTCTTTTGAAATCGAAAAGAAGCCAGCTCAATTTGGTGAGACTATACTAGAGGTGGAAGGTCTCTATATAAAAAATCAAGATAATTTTGATATTGTCAAAGATGCTTCTTTTAAAATACATGCAGGAGAAGTGTTTGCTATAGCAGGAGTTTCAGGAAATGGACAAGTTGAAATTGCAGATGCCATAGCTGGACTTACAAAGTTGTCAAAGGGTAGAATCATTTTAAATGGTGTAGATATAACAGATTATACTATCAGACAGAGAACAGAAGCAGGCTTAACCTATATTCCCGAAGATAGACAATCATACGGCTTGGTGCTAGATTTTTCTTTAGCAGAAAATCTTGCCTTAAAAGATTATTATAAGGAACCATTTTCTAGTAAGGGAATAATTGACAACAAGGTGATTGATGACTATGGAACTAAATTAATTGAAAAATATGATATACGTAGTGGACAGGGGATTAAAACTCAAGTTCGTAGCATGAGTGGTGGAAATCAACAGAAGGCGATTATCGCCAGAGAAATTGAACTAGATTCAGTTCTTACCATATATGTTCAGCCAACACGAGGCTTAGATATTGGTGCAATTGAAAATATACAGAAGATGATTATAGAACAAAGAGATAAGGGAGAGGCTATTCTTCTTATATCTTTAGAATTGGACGAGATCATGAATATTGCTGATACTATAGGTGTTATATATAATGGAGAAATACAAAAGATTGCTTCTGCAGAAAGTTTGACAAATAAAGAAGTAGGAGAATTTATGATGGGTGTGAAGATATGAAAAACAATAAAAAAGAAAAACCTAAAAACAAGGGCATGAAAAAAGCAGCATTTAAATTACTTGGTGATGAAAAACGACAAAAAATTACTATACCAATTTTTTTAATCTTTCTAAGTTTTTTTGTAGCTTCTATAATAATATTAATACTAGGGAAAAATCCTCTAGGTGCATTTTATAATCTCTTGCAGGGAGCAGGAATATTTCCTAAAGCTTCTTATGCTGGATATAAAAGCATGCTAACTGATTTTTTGACCTTATTGAATTACATGACGCCTTTAGTATTTGCTTCTTTGGCAGTTGCAGTTGCCTTAAAAGGAGGTCTATTCAATATAGGAGTATCAGGACAGATGCTTTTATCTGGATATTTTGCAACGATTATAATTGGCTATAGTGGATTAGACTCTTTCCTTGCAAAACCTCTGGTTATAGTAGTTGGTATTATAGCGGGTGGGATGCTTGGAGGATTGGTAGGACTGTTAAAGTATAGATTTAACATAAATGAAGTTGTATCCTCTATAATGTTCAATTATATAATACAGTATGTATTGAGCTTCTTTATTCATTCTTATCATATCGATCCAGTTTCAAGACAATCTGCAAATATTAGCGATGCTTCTCGTTTGACATTGACAAATGTTGAACTTTTGGGCCTGAAGATGGATCTATCAATTGGATTTGTTATAGCTATCATACTAGCTATAGTTTTAAAATACTTTTTAGATAGATCACGTATT
>CAZRHX010000285.1:0-1841 GCA_964599855.1 uncultured Tissierella sp.
TTATTCTTTTTTCTCCTTCTATAACTATAGTAGGATCTGCTATACCAAGTCCATCAACCCTTTGACTTAATATCGCTTTTGTTTGTTCCATCAGTTTCTTTAGTTCTTCACCTTTAGCATCAGTTTTAGCTTCTAAAACTACATATACTCCTCCTGCCAACTCGAGACCTAAGTCAACCTCATCTTTCGCCTTACCAACTTTAAAATCTCCTATTTCTATTCCCTTTAAAGCTACAAATACTCCACTAGCAACTATAGCTAAAATTAAAATAAGTATAATAATATTTTTACTTTTCATGCTGTTCCTCCAATACATTAATATTGTTTTATTCTATAATTTATTATAGAATATTCATAAATAAAAAAGTAGTGGATATCCACCACTTTTTTATTTAAATTTATCTAATCTATTATAACATATAGACTTTTTTATTTAAAGTTTTATATTTTATAAAACTTTTTTACTAGTATGACTTATACTAATCATTTACAATAAATAGTTTTCGCATAAAAGTATATCAATTATAAAAACTTCCTTAAAAGCAAAGGAAGTTTTTAATAATTTTAAGTTTTTATATAAATCTCAGTTTTTTAATTAGCGAGACTTTACAACGCTACCTATTGACCATTTAGTCATATCTAATCTAGTTTTCGTAGATCCTACTTCTAAAGTAACTACATCTTCTTTAGAAAGTAGGATTTTACCATAAATTCCTCCTATGGTTATTACTTCATCTCCAACCTTTAAGTTATCTCGCATTTCCTTAATTTCTTTTTCTTTTTTCTTTTGTGGTCTTATAGCAAATAAATAGAAAACAATTAGAAAACCAATAGGAATTATCAATGCTTGCAATTGTGCTGGGTTCATATTCTTTTTCCCTCCTTTTAATACTATTTAATTCTATTATACAATAAAAACAATGAAAAATACAAAGTTTTTAATTATATCCATATTTTTTATAAAATTCTTCTCTGTATTTCATAAGTCTATCCTCTTTTATAGCTGTTCTAATATTTTCCATAAGTTTTATTAAAAAGTATAAATTATGAATAGTTGCAAGCCTAGCTCCCAATATTTCATCTACATTAAATAGATGTCTTATATATGCTCTAGAGTAGTTTTTGCAAGTGTAGCAATCACACTCCGGATCAAGCTTACCAAAGTCTTTTGCATATTTTGCATTTCTTACAACCAGTCTTCCATTACTCGTCATAACTGTACCATTTCTAGCTATTCTAGTTGGCATTACACAATCTGCCATATCTATTCCACGAATAACTGATTCAAATAGATAATCAGGAGTCCCAACTCCCATATTATATCTTGGTTTATCTTTAGGTAAAAATGGGGTTGTAAAGTCTAATATTTCGCACATCAAATCTCTTGGTTCTCCTACACTTACTCCCCCTATTGCATATCCAGGAAAATCCATAGCTACTAAATCTTTAGCGCTTTTTTCCCTTAAATCTTTATACATCCCACCTTGAACAATTCCAAATAAAGCTTGCTTATCAATGTTTTTATGAGCATCTTTACATCTTTGTGCCCATCTAGTAGTTCGCTCCATAGATGCTTTAGCATATTCATATGTGCTAGGATAAGGAGTACATTCATCAAAACACATCATTATATCTGAACCTAAAGCATTTTGTATTTCTATGGACTTTTCAGGACTTATAAAATGTTTTGATCCATCTATATGTGAACTAAACTCTACCCCTTCTTCAGTGATTTTTCTTAAATCCCCCAAGCTAAAAACTTGGAATCCTCCACTATCAGTTAAAATTGGGTAGTCCCAGTTCATAAATTTATGAAGTCCACCAGCTTTTTTTATCAATTC
>CAZRHX010000286.1:0-1835 GCA_964599855.1 uncultured Tissierella sp.
GCTGTAAGCATTATTATACCCATAGTTGGAAACTCCTCTCTAAGTATACTACAAACTTCAAATCCATCAATGCCCGGAAGCATAATGTCTAGTACTACAATATCAGGTTTTTCTTTCCTAGTTAACTCAATACCAATTTCTCCAGTTTCAGCTTCTAAAACTTCAAACTCTGATCTTTCTAAATTTATTTTTACAAATTTTCTAATAGATTCTTCATCTTCTACCAATAATATTTTATTATTCATTATAATATCACTACTCCCATTTAAAATTTTTATCTAATCTATGTGTTCATATCATTAACATAATAAAAATTTTATTTATCTCTTTTAAATAAATCTTTTTTTCAATTTTAACACATCTTCATTATATATTCTATCTTAATATTATCATAGAATTAATCCTAACAGTTTACAATTTTATTAAGAATAATTTATATTATTTTATACTTTATATAAACATAATACTATTTCATCATATAATAAAATTTAAACATTCATATTGACAAATTGTGAATTGTAAAGTTTTGTGTATAACCCTCCATTTTTTAATAACTCAATATGCTTACCCTGTTCAATAACACCATCTTTTGTAAGCACTACTATTATATCAGCATTTTTTATAGTTGATAATCTATGTGCTATAACAATTGTAGTTCTACCTTCTGAGAGTTCTTTTAACGAATTTTGTACTATTACTTCTGTCTCATTATCAAGGGCCGATGTAGCTTCATCTAGTATTAAAATTTGAGGATTTTTTAAAAATAGTCTAGCAATAGATATTCTTTGTTTTTGTCCTCCTGATAACATAACGCCTTTCTCCCCTATATAAGTATCATAATCATCGGGAAGGCTCATTATAAAGTCATGAATACTCGCTTTTTTAGAAGCAACTATAATATCATCTTTGTTGGCATTTGGATTACCATAAAGTATGTTTTCTCTTATAGTTCCAGTAAACAGAAATACATCTTGCTGTACTAAACCTATAGATTTTCTAAGAGACTTTAATTTTATATCTCTTATACCTATGCCGTCAATGGATATCTCACCTTTATCTATTTCATAAAATCTAGGTATAAGATGGCAAAGTGTAGTTTTACCAGCTCCCGAAGGTCCTACTAATGCTATAGTTTTTCCTTTAGCTATGTCAAGATTTATATGAGATAAAACATTTTCTTCTTCATCATTGTATCTAAAGCTTACTTCTTTAAATACTATATTGCCTTCTATTTCTTCTATATCTACTGCATCTTCTCTGTCTGTTATCTCTGGCTTTATTTCCATAATACCTACAAATCTTTCAAAACCTGTCATTCCATCTTGATATTGTTGAGTAAATTCTGTAAGTCTTCTTATAGGTTTCATAAAAAAGTTTACATATAAGGTATATGCAAATAAATCTCCAAGGTTTATTATATTTTTATATGTGAAATATCCACCTATAGAAATTACTATTAGATTTAAAAGATTGGATAGTATTTCGACACCTGTTACAAATTCGGCCATAACTTTATAAGCCTTTCGTCTTTCATTTGCAAATCTAAAATTTCCTTCATTGAACTTTTCAATCTCATAATCTTCATTTGTAAAAGATTTAGCTACTCTAGCACCAGATATACTGTTTTCAAGTTGTGCATTTACATCTGCTATCTCTACACGTACATTTCTAAATGATTGTGCCATCTTTTGTCTTTTAGATATAGCAAAAAATGTCATTATGGGAATAAATGAAAATATTATTAATGTAAGTCTCCACTCAATTGTAATTAATATACCAAATGATCCCACCAACATAACAAGCGAAATAAAAAGATCTTCTGGTCCATGATGTGC
>CAZRHX010000287.1:0-1834 GCA_964599855.1 uncultured Tissierella sp.
TGCTATTATAGCTTCTTCATTTAATTTTTTCACTCTTCTTATAAATTGTCTAGATTTTCTATCTGATAGATTGGTAACAGTACAAGTATTTATAATATATATATCTGATATATCATTTTCTTCTACTATTTTATATCCTCTATCTTCAAACATTTTTTCCATAGCTCCAGTTTCATATTGATTTACCTTGCAACCTAGAGTATGAAATGCTACTTTTCCCATTAAATCACTCCCATCCCAGAAAGTTCATAAAAGATAATTGTAGAAGCTACTAGACCTGCTGTTTCTGTTCTCAGTATTTTAGATCCAAGTGTTACAATACTGCCACCCAAATCTTTTATATCTTCTATTTCTTCTTTTTCAAATCCACCCTCTGGTCCTATAATTAAATTTATCTTTTTTTTATCCATTTCTTTTATTGTCTTTAAAATTTCACCTATAGAAATCTTCTCTTCATCTTCATATGGAAGTATAATAGTTTTTTCTTCTTTTAAAATTTCTATCATCTCCTTAAAGCTTATAATATCTTTAACTTCAGCTATAGAAATCTGCTTGGATTGTTTAGCCGCTTCTTCTGCTATAGCATTCCATCTTTTAAGGCGACTGTTTTTCTTTTTTTCATCATTTATTTTGACTATACTTCTATGAGTTGAGACTGCGTAAAAGTTTTTCACACCTACTTCAGTTCCCTTTTGAATTATTAAATCCATCTTACTTCCTTTAGCCAATCCTTGGAATAATGTTATCTCAATATTTGATCTATAGACAGAATCTTTTTCTTCTAATATATCAATCAATATATGATCTTCTAAAATTCTTTCTATCTCCCCTAAATATAGCTTCTTTTCAGAAGATATTTCTAGATTTTCTCCTATCTGCATTCTTAAAACGTTTTTTATATGATTGAAATCTTTGTTTTCTATAATTGCTTTTTTATCTTGAATTTTTTCTTTATTTACAAAAAACCTATGCATTTTATCACCTAATTTTTAATGGATACTATAGACACCCATTCACCTTGTGTTTTTATTTTTTCTATTTTAAAATCATTGTTTTGTAAGGACTCTAAGACTTTATCTCTCTTTTCTAAGATTATACCAGAGGCTATAAATATTCCATCATCTTTTAAATAATTTTTAATATCATCTGTCATAGTAAGTATCACTTCTGCTACTATATTGGATACTATCAAATCAGCCTTACCTTCTAAAACTTCAAGTAAGTCTCCCTTTGCAACTTCTATCTTGTCTTCTAATTTATTTTTTATTATATTATCTTTAGATATCTTTACACACAAGGGGTCTAAGTCTATAGCTACAACTTTTTCAGCTCCAAGCTTAGCACTTACAATACTTAAGATACCACTACCACAACCTATATCAAACACGATATCACCCTTTTCAAGATAATCCTCCAATGCTTCTATACAAAGTGATGTTGTCTCATGTGTACCAGTACCAAATGCCATACCAGGATCTATATCTATAATTACATCTTCCTCTTTTTCTTCATAATCTTCCCAAGAAGGCTTTATGATTATATTTCTACCTATTTTAAAAGGCTTAAAATATTTTTTCCAATTGTTTATATAATCTTCATCTTCTATTTCAAGACTAGCAATTTTCCCAAAACCTTTTTCTTCTATATTATTTTTTAAAAAAGATAATATAGAATCTATATCTTCTTCTTGGGAAAAATAAGCCTTGATCTTTATCTTATCTAAGTTTAATCCATCTAAATCTATTCCAAAAAAATCCCATTCATTTTTTCTGTTCGATAGATCTATTAAATCTTTTGGATCCTCTATATCTAAACCATTTGCACCTATGCTATA
>CAZRHX010000288.1:0-1802 GCA_964599855.1 uncultured Tissierella sp.
CCTTGCTGTCAGTATTATATTGGTAAGCCCTGGATAGTCTCCAACTAAAAACCATGGATCTACCGATATACAATGTCCCCCCACGCCTGGCCCTGGTTGCAATATATTTACTCTAGGGTGCTTGTTTGCAATTCTTATTATCTCGTAGACATCCATATTGTCACTTCTACAAATCTTAGCCAGTTCATTTGCAAAGGCAATATTTACATCTCTATAAGTATTTTCTACTACTTTAGACATTTCTGCAGATCTTATATCTGTTATTGCTATTTCTCCTTTACAAAAACTTAGATACAATTCTTTTACTTTTTCCCCAACTTCAACACTATCTGCCCCTATAGTTCTTGAATTATGTTCTAATTCATATATCATATTTCCCGGTATTATTCTCTCTGGAGCATGTACTAGATGTATATCTTTACCTATTTCAAACCCTCTTTTTTCTATTACAGGTCTGACATGTCTATCTATTGAACCAGGTGTTATTGTAGATTCAATTATAATTGTAGTTTCCTCTAAGCAAACATCTAAAATAGTATTTATAGCTGATATAACATATTTAGGATCAAGTTTCTTACTTTCCTTTATATATGGAGTTGGCACAGCAATTATATATTTATCTGTTTTTTGATATTCTCTTGTAAATTTGATATCATTCTTCAATGCTTCTTCAAACAGTTGGTCTAAGCCTTTTTCTTCAAAGGTTAACTCTCCATTTGACAATGAATCTATTAGTTTTTCGCTTATATCTGTTCCCACTACTTCAATTCCATTTTTAGCAAATATTAAAGCTGTAGGTAGTCCTATGTATCCCAGGCCTATTATATTTATCATAAAAACACCTTCCTTATCTAATCTTATTCTTGTTCTTATATCAACTTTATTTCAAATTTAGCCCTTATCTTATTGTCTGTAGCTTTATATACTACAGAGATAGTATTTATTTTTTCTCTTTTTAAATAGTATAAACTTCTATATGATTTTTCTAATTTTACCCTACCCTCAGTAGCTACTGAGGCTATTAAATTGTTATCTCTATATAAGTCAAAACCTTCACAAGTAATCTTCACATGACAAGGTATATGAAAGTAGAATTCACATCTTTCTCCATCATCAAAGGCTCTAACAACGTCATCTAAAATATTATATCCTATATTTGTTTTTTCAATAGTCCTAGTATGTTGGTAGCCATTTTGTGAAACCATAGTAGCCGTGAATTTTTCATCACTATACTCTATACCTTTTCTCTTTGTCCAATTAGTTATTAAAAAAGGACCAATTTTATTCATTTGTTCTAAATCCTTAAGTTTAACTGTATTATGGCTTTCTGTTAAAGATAATACTTTTCCCAAATCGCTAGCATAAGAATAGGAACCAGAATCACAAAATAAATTTACTCCTTTATGCCATAGATCTATATGAAGTTGGTCCATATGAGCCGGCCTAGATTTATAATCTTGTAAATAAGTCGTAATGAAACCACCTTTATGACTTAGCTTATAAATTCCAGAATCATCGTAAAATGAAGAACATCTCTCTATATTTGCAAGGTGAAGTTCTTTGTCGCCATAAAACCATATCAATTCCTCATCATAATCTCCATCTTCATAAAGTCTTTTACCCTCAACAAAAGCATATATAGTGTTTAGAACTGGTCTAAAATCACGATAACCACAAGTTGTAAGTGGGAATATCAAAGCTCCATCATTAGAACCGTAGTTTGGAAGATCTCCATCTTCTGCTTGAACTTGATACATCAATAAAACACTTTTTTTAATTCTATCTTCTTCGGTGATATGTAA
>CAZRHX010000289.1:0-1269 GCA_964599855.1 uncultured Tissierella sp.
AATTAACATTTCTTCTTGATTTTTGCTAAGTTTGAAATTTTTTACACCGACATTTACACCGTCATTTAGGCCGACATTTACACCGTCATTTATAAACTCTTTATCAAACATAAATGTTACTCTGATAAAGTTTTGGCTAATATCAAAGACTGACTCATCATATGCTTCTAATATCCTCTTTACACCAGAACCAAGATGTTCTACTAGTTTTATATCCTTAAATATACGCATAATTTCCTTGTTTCTTGGCGCTGATACCCCTGCTAAAAACTCTTCTTTAGATAAGGACTGTGGCAAGCTACCTGTTGATGTAATCATAATTCTATCTGAAAAAATCTCTATGACTGGTGGAATTTCAGTTGAGTAATCATTGTGTACTATAGCATTTATAACTGCCTCTCTAAGTGCAATATTGTCAACTAGTCGTCTTTCAAGTCTTTGTTTACTTGTTATCTTAGTTCTTGTTATATTCTCTATTTCTAATTTATTTAAAATGCTATATATGGCTTTTATCATGGAACAATATCCATATTCCTGATTTTCAATTAAATCAATCTTGTCTTTTCCCGAATATTTTGCGACCTTCATAGACAGTCCATTATTATCTGCAAATAAATAAGCATTATAATTATATTTTCCATCTTCTGTTAACAATTCCAAGTTTCTTGCAAAATTATCATTTAATTTAAATCCACTTTCTTCATAATATATTTTCAATTGAGCAAAAGTTAAATCCTGTCTTGGTGATTGTATTTTATATAAAGAATTTCTAACTCTCCTCGAATATAGATCATCTATCATATTTCTAGACATCTCTTGTGTTGAATTGCCTAGTCTAATATAACAGCCTTTTGGAGACATACCATATTTTTTTATATGATATGGTTTTTCCGTGCCACTTGATATTACAAGGGCTATTATCTGTATTTCTTCTATTTCTTCAATTTTAACATCAAATAGCCCTAATGTTGATGGTGATATACTATCTTTGATTCGGTCTATTATTTTTAATTGAATATTATCTATATCATCAATGCCTATGGGATTACCTTCATCATCTACACCAATATAAATAGTTCCCCCTTCTGCATTATTTAAAAAACCAACCACTTCTTTTTCAAGTTTATCATTTAGCTTGCTTTTAAATTCTACTCTGTTATTTTCAATCATTATCGGATCACCTTCTCTATCTCTGCCTGTATTTCTTTTTCCAGTTCTTCTATTTCAAACATTATATCCCTAAAGGGTCTTAGTTCTTCATATTTATAG
>CAZRHX010000289.1:1279-1798 GCA_964599855.1 uncultured Tissierella sp.
TAGTAAAAGGGATTTCGTATCCTATTCTAGTTTTAGAATGATCTATCCAATATTCTTTTACGTGTGGAGCTACTTCTCTTTGAACATAGTCTACGATATTAGATTTCTCCTTTTTTATATGTTCAGCAGTATCTATATTATAACCATCTACATCTAGAGATAGTGGAATAGATTCTGTATCTCTTAGGGAACCATCAGCTTCTTTTTTCTTTCCCTTCATGCAATAGTCTGCTTCCTCATCTCTTTCTGATAAGCCCATGAGTATTGCTTTCTTTTGAGCATTTGTAAGTTTTGTATCTTTAAATATTTCATCTAATTTTCCTTGAAAGTCTTCCCTATTTTTATAAAGCTTTTCTGATATATTCTCTCTCAATCTATCCAATATTTCATCTTGAAGTTCCTTGCCTTTTTCTAACTTTTCCATCTGTTTAATTTGGTTTTTCTTTATAGTTCCTTTCTCCTTCTCTAATTCTAATTCCTCCATCTTTTCTTCATCATAAAGATTAGCAAAGGCTGATT
>CAZRHX010000290.1:0-1779 GCA_964599855.1 uncultured Tissierella sp.
CGTCATCTAAGTACGCCAGTCCTTGTCCTGACTCTTTACCTTCTCTCACCACAGTTAAAACCATTTCTTCTCCAGGCAATACCACTGGTTTTACTGCATTTGAGAGTTCATTTATATTCAACACCTCTATACCTTGAACTTCCGCAACTTTATTTAAATTGTAGTCATTTGTAATTATTTTACCATTCATAAGTTGAGTAAGTTTTAAAAGTTTTGAATCTACTTCTTTAACATCTTCGAATTTCTTATCATGAATTATTATTTCAACGTCTATTTCTTTTTGTATTTTATTTAAAATATCTAAACCTCTTCTACCACGATTTCTCTTTAAACCATCTGAAGAGTCCGCTATATGTTGCAATTCTTCTAGTACAAATTCAGGAATCACAAGAGGTCCTTCTATAAATCCCGTACTACAGATGTCAGCAATTCTACCATCTATTATTACACTTGTATCGAGTATTTTAGGTGAAGAATTATAGCGAGTCTTTATTTTTTCATTTTTTAGATTTTTATTCAAATTAATATTTTTTATTGCATAAGAAATACCTTCTTTTTCTCTAGTCGCAATTTTAATTCCTAAATATCCAAATAATCCAAATAAAAATATAGATAATATAAATACTATATATGGATTTTCCAGGTTTTCTAAAGGCCTACTTAAAAAGAATGCAATTATAAGTCCAAGAATAAGTCCAAATGTCCCAAGTGCTAGATCGTATCCAGGTATATTTTGAAGCTCACTTTCTATAAATTGAGATAGTTTTTTAGTAAGTCTAATAATAAATGGGGATAGCAAAAAAAATATAATACCAAAAAGTAAAGATACCCCTAATCCTATGAGAAATTCTATCCATCCAGTATTTGAAAATATTATAAGCCCTGATGATCTAAGTACAACTAGAAGTCCATATCCTAAAATAGCACCCATAAGACCTATAAAAACTTTTATTATTTTTCTAATCATCGACCTCACCTCCTATGTCTATATATTACCTTAAAATAAAAATATATAACATAAGTTACATGTTTTTATTTCTTTTTTAAATCTTCTTCTTTTATTTCTTCTTCATCTTCTAATTCTTCTTCGTCTTCTAAACCTGAATTAAATTCTACTGATTCTGCTAAAAGTTCTTCCGTCTCCTCTAATGTAAGCTCACATACTAAAACCATTTCCGATACAAGCATCTGTTTAGCGTCATTTAGCATCTTTCTCTCACCTGTAGAAAGTCCTTTTTCCTTATCTAAAAGCATAAGATTCCTAACTACCGCTGCAATCTCATAGATATCTCCAGATTTTATCTTGTCCATATTGAGTCTAAATCTTCTATTCCAGTTTTGGGGCATTTTGCCTCTATCCCCTTTTAAAATCGTGATTACTTCTTCCATTTCTTCCCTGCTTATTATTTCCCTAACTCCAACCTCTTGCATATTATCGATTGGAATCATAACTTTCATTTCCCCTATAGGCATCTTCATAATAAAATATTTTCTTTCTTCACCTAATATTTCTTTTAATTCTATATTTTCTATGGTTCCAGCTCCATGCATTGGATAAACAACTTTATCGCCAATTTCAAACATATTAATACCTCCCTATAAAATATTCTTCTTAATTATAAACTATATCGAGTTTTTTGTAAAGTTCCCATTCTATCATAAATCCAATTAATCTGTCAAATGATTTATTTAAAATATACTTGGCTAATCATTTGACAACTACTTGTTCTTATAAGTATAATGATACTATAACGATACTATAATAAAGAACCCAAGGAG
>CAZRHX010000291.1:0-1770 GCA_964599855.1 uncultured Tissierella sp.
TGCATTTAATAGAAGAGACAGCTGGTGGAAATAAAGCTACAATAATAGCTCTGGCAGCATTCTTTGGCGGAATGGTCTTTACAGCTCTTTTAGAAAAGCTGGTTCATAGTATGGGTGGAGATCACCACCATGATCTAGATAGCGACCACATGGATGATAGTCATCATCACGATGACATAGATAAAAACCATATGGAGAAGTTGGGAATTATTACAGCTATATCTGTTGGTATACATAATTTGCCAGAAGGGCTTGCTATATTTACTACAGGACTCAAAGATATAACAATAGCTATTCCCCTTGCAATAGCTGTAATATTACATAATGTACCTCTTAGCATAGCTATTTCTGTGCCCATATATTATGCTACTAATAGCAGAAAGAAAGCATTTATATATGCAAGCTTGGTTGGTCTTTGTCAGCCGCTTGGAGCAATAATTGGTTATGCATTATTTTCTAGTTTCTTTAGTGATATGTTGTTTGGAATTCTTTTTTGTATTATATCTGGAATAATGGTATTTGTATCCCTAGATGAATTACTTCCAACATCACAACAATACGAAGATCATCATTTTTCAGTTTATGGGACTATACTTGGAATGATGGTTATGGCGATCAGCCTTATGTTATTTGGGGATAGTCACTAAAATTAGAAAGTTAAGATTTAGAGAGAAAGGATTAGGAGGAGATTTTAATGGATATAGTTACAATTCTTTTTTATCTAGCGGGACTGGCGCTCATATTTTTATTTGGTATGTTACTTGTAGTACCTTTTAAGATTTTAATGAGATTACTTTTAAACGGAATCATGGGTGGAATAGTTTTATTTTTATTTAATTTAGTAGGAGGGATATTTAATCTATATCTGGAAATAAGTCCCTTAAATGCTATCATAGTTGGTTTTTTAGGAGTGCCAGGGGTTATACTTTTGTTAATAGTTCAAATGATACTTTGAAAAGGATAAAAGTCGCTAATAATGGATATATTAAGTAAAATATATTTGCAAAAACTATGTAAATATGATATAAGTACTATATGCTAATAATGAAGATAAGAGGGGGAAACAACAGATGTCATCATATAAAATAACGGTACAAAGCAGGGAAGGTATTGGAAGTAATCGAGTAAATAAACTTAGAGAAGAAAAGTTAATTCCTGGTGTAATCTATAAAAGAGGAGAAGAAACAAGAAGCTTACAAGTTGACGAAAAAGTTTTTCAACACGTATTTAGAAGAGCGGGTACTACTTCTGTAATAGATTTAGACTTAGAAGGAGAAACTTATTCAGTAATAGTTAAGGATGTTCAAATGCATCCTGTAAAACATAAAGTACTTCATATTGATTTCCAAGAATTAGATATGACTGAAAGAATAAAAGTACTTATACCAGTTAATCTATTGAACAGAGAAGAAATAAAACTTCAACCATCAGTACTAACGCAACTTTTAAACGAAGTAGAAGTAGAGTGTCTACCTGGAAACATTCCTAACACAGCTGATGCAGATGTATCAGACATGGACTTTACTACACCTTTATTTGTTAGTGATCTTGATATAGCTAAAGACGAAAATATCGAGATACTTGATCGCCAAGACATGGTAATCTGTACTTTATCTGAGCCTCAAGAAGAAGAGGAAGAAGAAATAGAAGAAGATGCAGCAGATGTTCCAGTAGTTGGAGAAGACGAAGAAGAAGACGAAGAAGAATAAGATTAGAATTACCAAAACAGATAGGGAAAACTTATCTGTTTTTTATTTTTTGTAGATATTT
>CAZRHX010000292.1:0-1760 GCA_964599855.1 uncultured Tissierella sp.
TTTGTGCATAAATCATGAGCTGTTCATGGTAGTTGTATCTGTAAAGCCTTCCCACTGTAGTAAGAAAACTAGTCCAATCTTCAAGACTGCTGGTGAGTCTTTTGGCGGTATCTTCTGCCAACTGTGCATAGGTTTGTACCTTATTTGCCATGTTCATCCTCCTTTATTTTTTGCAAAATAAAATGCAACTCCGTCTAAAAGATAGAGTTGCACTTAGGTTTGTTTTATTTATTTTTTTGTTTTATTTATTCTTATAGAAGAACTCACAAATTGGAATTTATAAACTTCGTGTTATACACATAATATATTATCAATATCATTTTTCACGAAAGTTATTATTTCCAATAACACTGGCTTGATTTTAGAGATAACAATGTCTCCACTATGTAGCTCAATATTTTTTTCAATTTCCGATTTGAAAATATAATCTATTCTTTCGGGGTTATCATTAAGGTAGTATTTTAGAGGTTTGTTTTTTAATTTTTCATAATAATAACGTTGGATTTTTCTGTTATAACCTGAAACCCAAACTTCAAATCTAAAACTCTTATGCACAAAAACAACTTGTATTTTAACGCCTTTTTCTCTTAAATCTGTATCGGTTAATTGAAAATATGCAAAATCCATATTATTCTCAACGATATTGCCCGAAAAAGAAAAATTAGGCAACTCTTTTTCAAGTTCAATACGCAAGAATCTAAATAATTTAATAAATTCCTGGTATCCAAGCTGAAGTTCTGTGGTTGCTAAAAGACTTTTATAAGTTTCCAAATATTTGCTATTGAAATTCACTTTTTCACCTCCTATTATATAAATAATCTTCCCTACAAATTCCTATTTGTCTTGTTCAATTATATCTCTCTTAAAATGCTTCCATCAGGATGTAATAGATTCTTTTCAAAAAGATACTCATCATATATATAGCTAATTAAGTGCAGTATATAATACATTGCATAAATCTTCTATATACTCCTTATTTGCAAGTACCTCTATCCAATCTTTAGGTATGTTTTTGTAGCCATATTTTAAACCTGCCAGTCCACCTGCCACAGCCGCAACTGTGTCTGTATCATTTCCTAGATTTACTGCTTTTAATACACAAGTTTTATAATTTGTGGTATTTAATAAACACCAAATTGCTGCTTCGAGAGTATCTATTACATAGCCACTACTTTTAATTTCATTTACCGAAAGATTTATAAAATCTTTGTTTTCTAAAGAAGCAAAATGCTTCAATTCAAATGTAAAATCCTTCTGCCCTCTATAGTATTTCATTGCTTTATATATCCCCAATTCTACAGCAGTTTTTACATCCATTTCATCAAGCAACATTGCAGCAATGGAAATATATATACCACAGGACATAAGACTTCGGTTATGTCCATGAGTCAAAGAAGAAATATTATGAATTATTTCAAAGGCTTCATCGTTGGACTGAAAATCATTCCCATAAACCGATTGTAAGTGAAATAAAATCGGAAGGATTCTCATTAATGACCCATTGCCATTGTCCCATTCACTTTTACCTCCACATTCTAAGGGAGGGACTCCTTCTAGAAACCTGAATAATGCTTTTCTTGTTCCAACCCCTATGTCAAAAACCTCTCCATGAGGAGAATAGTCTCCATTGTTTATCCAATTTGAGAATTTAACCATAATGTCATTATAGTCCAACCCTCTTGAGAGACTATCTACAAGACAAAGAGTCATACTGGAATCATCTGACCATGTGCCAGCAGGTTGATTATAAGTTCCATAAG
>CAZRHX010000293.1:0-266 GCA_964599855.1 uncultured Tissierella sp.
GGGGCTGTACTTCTATTTGCTATAAGCTCTACTAAGTCTTTTCTACCTACTATATAACCTCCAGATAATGCAATTCCTCCACCTGGGTTTTTTATTAAGGAACCAGCCATTATATCAGCTCCTACATCTGTAGGTTCTTTAATATCTAAAAATTCTCCGTAACAGTTATCTACCATAATAATAAGATCCTTATTATATGCTTTAATTTCAGATATGGCTTCTCCTATTTCTTCTATAGTTAAAGCTCTCCTATCACTATAACCAGT
>CAZRHX010000293.1:276-1755 GCA_964599855.1 uncultured Tissierella sp.
TAGACCTTTGTATCATGACAATTTTAGTATCTTTATTTATAGATTTAATTGTATTTTCCATATCAATCTTATTGTCTACAAGATTAACTTCATCATATTTTATCCCAAATTCTAATAAATTTCCTTTTTCATCTCCGGTTATACCTATTACAGTTTGTAGAGTGTCATAAGGAGTACCTGTAATTGATAAAAGACCATCTCCTGGCCTTAGTATCCCTGATAATGTAAGACTCAAGGCATGAGTACCTGAGCAAATAGTAGGTCTAACCAATGCATCCTCAGTGTTAAATATATTTGCATATATTGATTCTACCTTTTCTCTTCCAACATCACCATATCCATATCCAGTTGTCCAATAGAAATCAGTAGAACTTAATTTATTATCTTGCATAGCATGTATAACCTTATATTGATTAAATTCTTTAACCTCATCAATATATAAAAATTTGTCTTTTATAAATTTTTCCTTCTCACTAACGTATTCAATAATTTTATCTTCTATATTAAATTTTTCATTTAAAAACTCTTTAATTTGTGTTTCCATATTAGCTCACCTTTCTTTTTTAAAATTAAAATATTAATATACTATCCTTTCATGTATAAATATAGTATATTAATTAGAGATTATAAAACAACTACTCTATATGTTTTAGTATATATTCCAAGGCATAGCTTTTAAGTGAATTAAAATCTTGAAATTCATCTACATTTATCCACTTATATCTGTCATCTCTCCTAAACCATGTAATTTGTCTTTTTGCATAGTTTCTACTTTTTTGTTTAATAAGATTTATTGCTTCTTCTCTTGTTAAATTATCATTTAGATGCATAATTAATTCCTTATATCCAATTCCCTGCAATGCTATAGATTTAGGATCATATCCATTATTTAAAAGCTGTTCGACCTCTTCTAAGAGTCCATCTTCCATCATGATGTCTACTCTTCTATTGATTCTATCATATAGCTTAGATCTATCCATGTTTAAACATAACATAGCTAAGTTATAGTCTTTATTTTCTTTACGGAAGTTTTTATTATACTCTGACATAGGATTTCCAGTGATATCATATATCTCTAAAGCTCTTATAACTCTTTTTTTATCATTGATACTTATTTTCTCTGAACTCATAGGATCTATGTCTTTTAATAATTTATGAAGATATTCTAAACCTTCTTTTTTTACAATTTCTTCGTATTTCTTTCTAATAATAGGATCAAGAGGTACTTTTGTAAAATTCAAATCATAAACTAGAGAATTGATATATAAGCCTGTTCCACCAACAACAATAGGTAGTTTTTTACGATTATTGATTTGACTTATTATTTTTTTAGATTCCGATTTAAAATCAGAAACGGTGAAATCTTGGTCTGGATATATACAATCTATTAAATGATGAGCTATACCATCCATCTCTGAAGGATATATCTTGGCTGTACCAATATCCATATACTTATATATTTGCATTGAATCAGAGGAT
>CAZRHX010000294.1:0-1754 GCA_964599855.1 uncultured Tissierella sp.
ATAGGATGTTGTATATTTATTTAGATCTATTTATTGAGAAGTGGTAATTATTTAACTAATCATTTGCTTGTAAAAACTCAAAGTCCCAAGAGTTTTAGAAATAGTAGAAAAAAACTATTTAAAATAAGACCAGCAGATAAATCTAACTGACTTTCTAAAGGTTATGTGAAAAATTAAAGGCGGTGATTCCTATATTTAACTTAAGAAATAAGCATCTTAATAAAAAAGGTTTTACTTTGTTAGAATTGATATTGGGTGTAAGCATTATGTCTTTACTTATAATTACATTTTATAATATTTTAAGTTTTAATTTAAAAATAAATGAAAAAGCTCTATTAAAAGATGAAGCACTTTTAAATGGTAGATATATATTGGAGTATATAAAAGAAGAAATAGGCTCAGCTGATAAAATTATTTGTTCAGATAAATTTGAAGGATTAGATGAAAAATTTCCCACGAATATAGGATTTGTAATAGTGAAAGTTATAAGCTATGAAAAAATAAATCCCCAATCAAAAGATAATATATATAAAGAAAAGGAATCTAGCTATACAACCTATTATTTTAAAAATAATAGCATAATAAGAATAAGTGGTAAAGCAGCTAGTAATAAATTTCCCTATGTTAGTATTTTCGAAGGTTATAATAAAGTTGGAGAGGGACTTTTAGAAACTTCCAATATAAGACTTCAAGAAAAGGATTTTATAGATATAGATTTATCGCTAGGTGAGAACGGAAAAGAAATTGTTAATTTCAAGTCTACTATAACTGTAAGATGTCCATTGGTACAATAAAATGAGAGACTCATTAAAAAATAGAAAAGGAAGTATAACAATAATAGCGATATATATATTTATCATAATGATAAGCTCCACTACTATGTTGCTTTATTTCTCTACACTACAATCAGCTCTTTCTAGAAACCAAATAACAAAATTACAATCTAGGTATACCAATGAAAACGATTTAAATAATTTAATCTATAATGAAGAAATTAAGGATAAGTATATTAAAGATAAAATATTTAAACGATATAGAACAGATTTTATAGAGGGTCATAAGTATTCTATAGATTTAGAAACGAGTGATAAATTAAAAGAAACTATTAAAAAAGCTTCTTTTGAGATAAATAATATAGACAATAGAGAAATTATTTATTTCAGTATAGCTTCTAATTATGGAGGAATTGTTTCTAATATTTTGGCCTCTGGACCATTTATAAATAATATATTTGAATTAAATAAATCTTTTTTGAGTGAAGATTCTTTACTTACTGAAGATAAAGAAATGCTTTTAGACTTTGTATCAAATTTGGAAGAAAAAAATTGGGATTATGATCCCAAAATTATTAGTAAAGCTAAAAAAATAAATACGAATAATAACTTATCTATAGAACTTATCTCAAAAGAAAGGAAAAACTTACTTTCTCAAAAGAAAATTATAAAAAATATTGGAGAATTAAATGAAAGCTATGAATTTTTCAAGTCAGATTCTATGATAATTCATTTAAAAAGAAATGATATAGAAAACAAAAAGTTGACTATTGGTAATGAAGAAAGTGAAAATCTAATTACAATGGCTGGTGTACTATACCTAGAAGGAGATTTGATTATAAATGAAAATTTTGAATTTGAAGGTTTAATTATAATGAATAGAGGAAATATAATTATTAGAGAAGGAAATACTCTTACTATAAAAGGTATGCTTTTAAGTAAGGAAAGTGAAATAGATATGAATTCTATAGATTTAATATA
>CAZRHX010000295.1:0-1734 GCA_964599855.1 uncultured Tissierella sp.
ATTATAGCAGCAAGATTTGATGCTTGTTCTTTAAGTATAATACCACCCGTCGTTTTTATAACTACATTTTTATCATAGAGTTTTATATCTCCTCTTTGTTCTAATATAGATATGAGGGTATTTAATTGTTCTTTTCTCATGGTTTCTCCAATTCTTGAAGGATAAGGAGTAAATGACGGAGACACCAGTGACTCTATTTCTAATATAATAGGTCTTGTCCCTTCTCTTACAACAGTTAAAGCACTACCTGAAATTTGTAAATTATCTTCTCGCTTGGTCATGAAATACTCAGAAGGGTTGTCAATAGATACCATCCCTTTTTCTCCCATATTGAAAAAACCCATTTCACCAGTAGAACCATATCTGTTTTTAGTTGTCAAAAGTGTTCTAAGTTCCTCACCACTTTCACCATCAATTATTAAAACAGTATCTACTAAGTGTTCAAGAGCTCTTACGCCTGCAAGTTCATCTGCCTTGGTCATCTGTCCTACTAAAAAAACTGCTCGAGGTCTTTCAATATTTTTAGCTATTTTTACGAGTTCATAAGCACACTCCATAGTTTGAGTAGGAGAACCTGCACGAGAACCAGGAAAACCATCTAGCGTAAAGGTCTGTATACTATCTACAATTACAATATCTGGATCGATTTTTTCTATTATATCCAATATATTATCCAAACTATTGTCCGAAACCACCCAAACATTTTCATTGACATTCTTTAGAATTCTGTCAGCACGAGATTTTATCTGAGATTCAGATTCTTCACCAGAAGCATATAATACTTTTAAACCCAGATTTGCTAATTCATCTGTAACTTGAAGAAGTAAGGTAGATTTACCAGCACCAGGTTTTGCTGAAAGGATTGTTACAGAATCTTTTATAATTCCTCCACCCATAACTCTATTAAACTCTCCAATACCAGTTATTATTCTGTCACTGTTAGATGTTTCTATTTCTTTTAATCTTTTAATTGAATCCTTATTTATAGTTCTTTTTTTGCTAGCAGTGCTGTTATTACCTTTTTTTGTAACTACTTGTGTTTCTTCCATAGTATTCCAACTATTACACTCAGGACATTTTCCCATATATCCTATTGATTCGTATTTACAATTGCTACATATATATATGGTCTTTTTCTTCATCTGTAAGCCTCCTTAATATTTAAAAAAGGCCCTTACAGGCCTTTTTCAAATTTCAATTTCCCATCTTCACTTTTTATTATTATCTTGTCATCTTTAGAAAGATTTCCTCTTAATATTTCTTCCGCTAGTTGATCTTCTATCATTCTTCTTATAGTTCTCTCTAGTGGTCTTGCTCCATATATAGGATCAAATCCTTCCTTACTTATCTCTTCTCTCGTTTCTTCACTTACACTTACATCTATATCAAGTTTTTTCATTCTTTTTTCTAAGTCGTCTACCATTATATCAACTATTTCTTTTACTTGATCTTCTTTTAAAGAATGGAATACTATAACTTCATCAAGTCTATTTAAGAACTCTGGTCTAAATGTCTTTCTCAGTTCTTCTGTTATAGTTTCTTTCATCTTTTCATATTCTTCTTTATCTTCATCTAAAACTGTTGCAAATCCAAGTACATTTTGTTTTCTAATAGAGTTTGCTCCAACATTAGATGTCATAATTATAACTGTGTTTTTAAAATCTACAGTCCTTCCTTTAGAGTCTGTAAGTCTTCCATCATCTAATATTTGAAGAAGTATATTGAATACATCTG
>CAZRHX010000296.1:0-1725 GCA_964599855.1 uncultured Tissierella sp.
TTTTCAAACTTACTCAATAAAGTCTCATTTGTTATAACAAAGTCACTATCCATATAAACAGCGCCTATTATAGATTCAATTGTATCAGCCAATATAGATTCTCTTTTTCTGCCTCCTGTAGACTCTTCACCTTTCCCCAGTAACAGATAGTTTCCTACTCCAATTTCTCTTGCAACATAAGCTAAAGAAGATTCACATACAACTTTTGCCCTTATCTTTGTAAGCTCTCCTTCAGAATAGTCTGGATACTTTTTGTATAGATACTGACTTACCATTAAATTTAAAATTGCATCTCCTAAGAATTCTAACCTTTCATTACTATTTATTATACCCAGTTTATTTTCATTTGCATAAGAACTATGAGTTAAAGACATCTTTAAAAGATTTTTATCAGTAAAATTATAATTTAAATCCTTTTCTAAAGTTTTTAAATTATTTTTCTTTTCATCAGTATATTTCATTATATTTCACTGTACCTCCTCCAAATTTAGTAAAGCTTTAAAAAGCATTCATAAACTTTACTGATTTTAATTTTTTATTTATTTCTTCTACTATATCAGATACAACTTTTATATCAGATACACCTTTCCTTTATCCTCTATCTCCAAATCAAACTCATATTCAAAAGACATTATAAGTTCAACTAAATCTAATGAGTCTGCATTTAAATCATCTTGTAAGTCCATATCCAAATCTATTTTTTCTATTTCAATATTAAACTGTTCACTTATTATTTCAATTATTTTATTTCTCATCTTAACTTATCTCCTATAAATTCAATCTTTTATCTTTATATTGTTTTCAATAATATTTATTACATCTTTTTCAATGAAATTTATTAATTGTCTTATTCCATTTTCTATAGCTAAAGCATCAGAACTTCCGTGGGCCTTTACAACAGGCTTCTGTATTCCTAAAAGAGGAGCACCTCCATATTGCCTATAATCAGTTTTCTTCCTTAACTCGTTCAATTGTTTTTTTATTAACAAAGCTGATATCTTAGATAATAAATTAGAAGTAAATATAGTTTTTAATTCACTTAATAAAGAAGAGGCCACTCCTTCTGTCAGCTTCAATATAATGTTACCTACGAATCCATCCGACACTATTACATCTACTTCACCCATTGGAATGTTTCTCGCTTCTATATTTCCTATAAAGTTTATGGGAGCATTTTCTAAAAGCTTATAGCTTTCTTTAACAAGCTCATCGCCTTTCCCCTTTTCAGCTCCAATACTTGCCAAAGCTACTTTAGGATTTTCCCTCTTTAATATATGCTCCATATATATAGAACCCATTAGTCCAAACTGCTCTAAATATTCAGGTTTTGAATCTACATTCGCACCTGCATCTACTATTAAAGAGGTTTTCTTGTTTGTTGGATATACTGATGCAAGTGCTGCTCTTTGAATTCCTTTGATACGCTTTATTATAAAAAGCCCACCCGAAAGTAGTGCGCCAGTATTTCCTGCAGATAAAAACCCATCCCCTAATCCTTCTTTCAAAGCTTTAAATCCTAAGACCATAGAAGAATCTTTTTTTCTTCTAATTGCTAAAGCTGGATTATCAAAGTTTGTAATTATATCTCCTGCATGAATTATCTCTATCTTATCTTTATTGTAATTATATAAATACAATTCTTTTTTTATACTTTCTTCATCCCCTACTAAAATTATATTTATATCAAATTTTTTAATAGCACTTATACAACCTTTAATTATTTCT
>CAZRHX010000297.1:0-1405 GCA_964599855.1 uncultured Tissierella sp.
ATTTGAAAAGCCATAAATGTTTTCCCTGTACCAGTCGCTGCCACTACTAGATTTTTATTATAGCTTCTAATTTTCCTTTCGGCATCTAATCTATCCAATATTTCCTTCCGATGAGAGTAGGGCCTTAAGTCAAAAAAGTATAGGTCTTTTCATCTTTTGTTTTTACCTTTAGAGATTTTTTAAGTCCCCTTCCATTTTCCTTATCTAATGAAAGCAGTAAAGTTGCTGATAGAATATGACTTTAATTATACTGCAAATTTCTACCTGTCATGTTACAAATTTCAGCATAAGTTTTTCCTTGTGAGTAATATAAGTCTCTTATATAATTAACATGAATAATTGTCAGCCACTTATTCTATTTCTGCTACCATTTATTGCATTTTCACATTACCACATACACTATTACTTTTTGAAATAATGATTTTATATTTAAATTATATTAAACAAGTATTTTATCAGATTTTGTTCGATTACATTTCCAACAAAGTGTCTGTAAATTATTGTCTACTGATTTTCCACCTTTAGAAATTGGAATAATATGATCAACCTCTAAAAGTAATAGATTTTGATCTTCTATAGATGCTGAACACATTTGACAAGTATAATTATCTCTCTCTTTTATTTTGTTTCTATAAGCTTTTGTCATTAGTGCTCTTTGCCCTTTAGCACTATTTTTATACTCTATTTTTTCTGCAATATATTCAGAAACAGCCTCAACTGTTTCACTATCAAAGTTAATAATTGATCTTTGGGAGCTATTTCCTCCTGGACTAACATATTCAAATATATATTGACTATATTCTGGTTCTATCGTAGAAATTTTAACACCTATTTTCTCCATTAACTCTTTATAATAATGTTTTAAGATAAATTTAGGTGGATTAAAATCATTTTTTATTTTTTCTTGTCTTAACTCAAGATTTTCAATTGTATTTTCCATTCTTGAAATGTTACTTCCTATTTCCTCTAACTGATTTAAATTTTCTTCTGTTGCACCAATATTGAAATATCTACACAAATACTTTATAGGTTCTTCAGATGCTCTCTTTACAACTTGTAAAGAGGCTGGATAAACATTTTTATTATCCATTTCACGCACATTCCTATCCCTTTTATAATCATGTTTACTAGTATTTTCATATGTAACTAAATCTGTATACTTATTTTTATCTTCTTTAGGTATAAATTTATTATTATTAGGAATGTTTTTTACATAATTAGCGATTTCATTATATTCAACCACCATTGAATCAACTTTAGATTTATGGTCTAAAAATTCATCACTTTTAAAATATTTGTTTTTTCGTATGTTTAAAATTAATCTATATATACCGTAAACCCCCAAACCTAGTAAAACAAATGGTAATGCATATAAAACAATTCTCTTAGCAATTATTTTATTAGT
>CAZRHX010000297.1:1415-1721 GCA_964599855.1 uncultured Tissierella sp.
ACAAATGGTAATGCATAAATAAATAATGCTATTGCAATAATAGCTATGATTATATTTATCAAAATAATTCTCCTCCTAATCTTTTTTATAAATTATATTTTTCTACCTATATGTAACTTACAATGACTTCAATATAAGTATATTAAATAATTTTGAAATATTAAAGAACTAAAGTCCTTACTTCTCATGCACTGCTCTCAGCAATTAGATCCTAATTACTCTAAGCAATGTACGAATTATATTTTATAAAAGTTCCTGAAATCCTTGATTTTAAAGCATTTATTGCACCCATCACTATTATGACAC
>CAZRHX010000298.1:0-1705 GCA_964599855.1 uncultured Tissierella sp.
AATCTAAAGAATTGATGAAAAAATCTAATCCAGCAGTTATACCTAGAAATCACTTAGTAGAAGAAGTCTTATCAGCTGCTTCAAATGATGGCAACTATAAACCACTCTATAGTCTTCTAGATGCTCTATCTAAACCATATGAACATTTAAAGATAGATGATAAATATACAAAAACTCCTAAACCTACATCTATAGCTTATAAAACATATTGTGGGACTTAAGAAAAAAGCAAGTGGAATATCTTTCCACTTGCTTTTTTATCCTATAAATTTTCGAGCTCTTCCTTTATAAATCTAAGCCTATCTTCAAGAATTTCCTTTTGCTCAAGCAAGATCTCTTCGCTAGTATTTTCATTGTACTGGCTGGCAATTCCAAAGCATCTTCTTTGTCCTTGACCAAGACCTCTTCCACATCTTTGTCCTAGACCCAAAGCTGCCCCTCTTCCCTGTCTTATACTAGTTATTATATCTTCATTACAAACTCCCAAACCTCTACCAGTTAAAGGTCCGCGTCCTAATGGTCCTCTTCCATCTCTTCTTGCCATTTGAATAACCTCCTTTAAGTTATGGGCATATGCCCGCTATAAATCAATCATACAATAGTATTGGTCATATGTCAATAACTAATATTAAATATATAAAATTATCTTCTAGTAAGATATAAAAATATAATATATAATAAGAGTATAAGGTCAGAGGTGATTTAAATGAAAAAATTAAAAAAAATAATCAAGATACCATTTATAGTATTTGTTTTAACTCTAACAGCCATAATAATTCTCGATTGGAAAGATATAGTCATAGATGCAAGAATTACAGAGGTAATTATGAATACATTACTAATTTCTATGTTCTTAACACTTGTGATAGGATTTATATTGTCGATTAAATCGATTCTTAAATATATTATAGTATTTATATTGATTATAAGTATATTATCCTTCTATACTGCTAATCCAATAAATATGATAGATGGTATTCAAGAACTTTTCCAAGAGGAAGAAGATTTAAACGGACAAAACTTAAATATAAAAGTTCGAGACGAAGATCAAGAAGTGATAAAAGATAAAGAAGAATTAGAAACAAATGAAGAACTTTTAAAAATGGAAAATGAGATGATGGATTTAGTCAATCAAGAAAGAGAGAAAAACAATTTAAATATATTAGCGTTGGATGAAGAACTCAGAGATGTGGCTAGAGTAAAGTCTGAAGACATTGCAGCAAATAATTACTTTGATCATACTTCACCAACATATGGGAGTCCCTTTGAAATGATGGATAAATTTGGAATAAGATATACACAGGCTGCTGAAAACTTAGCAGGACATCGATCGGTTAAATTGGCCCATAATGGACTTATGGATTCACAAGGGCATAGAGAAAATATTTTAAAATCTGGACTTACACATATAGGAATAGGCATAAGAAGAGATGAAAAATATGGTTATATATTTACGCAGATGTTTATAACTAAAAGATAGATTGATTTTTCGGAGGCTGTGTCGCATATGTTTGACTTCTCTAGAAAAAAATATTTTTTAGTGGTAAGATATTTGACATAAGGCTCTAAGCTTGCTATAATGAAGAGTAGGAAAGATTGATGATTTTAATATCTGGGGACGTACAGGTTTCGACGGGGATATGGAATCAAGAGTAGCGAGTCGTTGTCGCCGAACAACGTTAAAAGTGGCACAAACAATAATTGA
>CAZRHX010000299.1:0-1685 GCA_964599855.1 uncultured Tissierella sp.
CTGGTGCGATCAGCCATAAAACAAATTGAAGTTGACGAAAGAAGAGATGCTTCAGAAGAAGAAATTATTGAAATAATCTCCAAGCAAGTAAAAGAAAGAAGATTTGCTGTTGAAGAGTTTAAAAAAGGAAACAGACAAGATCTCATAGATTCAACAAATGAAGAGATAGATATTCTTTTAAAATATCTTCCTGAACAGCTTACAGAAGAAGAAGTTGAAGTAATAGTTTCAGAAGTTATTAAAGATGTTAATGCTTCTTCCATGAAAGATATTGGACTTGTTATGAAAAATGTTATGCCTAAAGTAAAAGGTAAAACAGATGGAAATATAGTAAGTAAAATAGTAAAGAACAAATTAACTTAGCCTGGAATTTAATCCAGGCTTTTTTTATAATTTAAAATAATAATAATGGGTATATATTTTATGTATTTCTTATAATTATGAATATAATGGAGGTGGATTTATGAAAAAGATAAGAAGACTTTTAACAATAGTGATATTGATATTGGTTTTTAGTTCGATCAGTATAGCAGATGCAAGCGATGATGTATATGTAGTTCCTATAAACGGAGAGATAAATAGAGCTACCGCAAATTTTGTGAAAGATGCTATAGAGGATGCAAATGAAAAATCACCTAAAGCTATAATATTTGAGATCAACACATACGGGGGCTTAGTAGATCAAGCTATAGAAATAAAAGATGCTATTCTTGAAACTAGTATACCAACAATATCTTATGTAAATAATAAAGCTATATCTGCAGGGGTTTTAATAACTATAGCGAGTGAAAAGGTAGTTATGTCTAAAAATGCTACTATTGGTTCAGCAGAGACCATTCCAAATACAGAAAAAAATCTTTCGTTTTGGAGATCTGTTTTACGTGATACGGCTGTTTATAGAGGAAGAGATGAACAAGTTATTCAAGCTATGGCAGATAAAGATATAGAGATAGAAGGTTTAAATACAAAAGGAAAATTAGTAAATCTTACATCAAAAGAAGCTTTAGAATATGGTATAACAGACCATATATCTAATGATTATAAAGATATATTAGCCAAATTTGATATTGAAAATGCTAATATAAAGGAATATAAAGAAGGCTTGCAGATAAAGCTTGCTAAATATATAGCTACACCTGCTCTCAGTAGTTTTCTATTAACACTTGCTTTTATAGGACTTGTAATAGAACTTTTAACACCAGGATTTGGTTTTGGAGGAACTTTGAGTGTACTTGGATTTGGACTATATTTTGCAGGTAATATTTTATCTGGAAGTTCAAATTGGACTTCGCTTGCACTGTTTATAACGGGTCTTATACTCATTATCATAGAAGTAATAGTCCCAGGTTTCGGATTGCCAGGAATAAGTGGTACAATACTTGTAGTAGGAGGAATAGTTTTGGCTACTGACTCTTTAGGTATAGCATTATTTTCTTTAAGTATTGCCATTATATTTACAACAATTTTAACTATTATTTTAGTTAAACTTGGGTTTAGAAGTAAACTTTTAGATTCCTTTATTTTAACTGGACAAAGCAAAAAACAGGAAAAATATATAGTTTCTAGATCAAAAGAAGAATATTTAAAAAAGATAGGAGTAACAGTTACGGAACTTCGACCCTCAGGGTTTATAAATATAGAAGATGAAAGACTAGATGCCTTATCTGATGAAGGATTTATTCCTA
>CAZRHX010000300.1:0-1648 GCA_964599855.1 uncultured Tissierella sp.
CAGTAAAAAAAGTTTATAGATGTTGATTCTATAATTCTCCTTATTGGAAATATAGCTACCCACCCCATTCCTATATAAAACATTACTGACAGAAGTTTATATTTATCAAATTTTCCATAGGTCAGTATTTTAAAAACTACTCCTCCGATTGCCATTGCCCAGATACCTATAAGTATTCCGATTCTTAAATTACCTTCTAGCGTAAGGATTACTATAGGTGTATAAGTTCCAGCTATAAATAAGAATATAGAAGAGTGGTCAAAAACTCTTAATAGGTCTTTGGCTTTTTTCTTCGTGAAACTATGATACAGTGTTGAAGATAAAAACATCAAAATTATACATGCTCCATAAATACTAAATGATACTATTGAAGGAATATCGCCCTTTCTAATAGAAAGTATCAAAAGAACAGTCAATGCTACTATCCCAAATATTACCCCTATACCGTGAGTTACTCCATTTATTATTTCCTCTATATGTGAATATTTTTTAGGCATAATTATTCCTCCTCTTCATTTTCAAGATTTTAGTCTTGTTCAGTTAAAATCACTGGTCCATCTTTAGTTATAGCTAAAGTATGTTCATATTGGGCTGACCAACTTCCATCGATTGTTTTAGCAGTCCAATCATTGTCTACTATCTTCATCTTATAGTCTCCTATATTGACCATGGGCTCTATTGTTATTACCATTCCTTCCATAAGACGCTGTCCTCTTCCTGCTTTTCCATAGTGCAGTACTTGTGGGTCTTCGTGCATATCTTTTCCAATACCATGACCTACAAAATCTCTTACTACTGAATAACCTTTTTCCTCTACAAAAGATTGTATGGCATGACCTATGTCTCCTAATCGGTTTCCAACTTTCGCTTGTTCTATACCTAAATAAAGAGCCTTTTTAGTGGTATCGAGCAATCTTTGATTTTCTTCACTTATATCTCCTACCGCATAGCTCCAAGCAGAATCAGCAAGCCAACCATCTAGATTTACTACCATATCAATAGTTACTATATCTCCATCTTTAAGTTTTTCATCTCTTGGAAATCCATGACATATCTCATCATTTACTGATGCACATACAGCAAAAGGATATCCTTGATAGCCTTTTTGTTCAGGATAAGCTCCTCTTTCTACTAAATATTCTTCTACAAATTTGTCTATCTCATTTGTAGTTATACCTGGTTTTATAATTTTAGCTAACTCTTCATGTACTGAAGCTAATATTTTCCCTGCTTTTGCCATTTTTTCAATCTGTTCTGGTGTTTTTAAAATAATCATATTATCTTCCTTTCAATCTATTTATAAATTAAATTCTTTTACTATCTTTTTAAACTCTTTATTGCTATAAAGATTATAAAAATCTTTATCTTTTTTTATAAATTTTTTTATAGATGGATTTAATTTAAGAGCTTTTCTAATATCTTTTATAGCTTTTTCTTCAGACCCTAAAATAGAATAACAACATGCCCTATTATAATAGAGATCTTCTTTACTTGGGTTATTTTCTATTCCTTCTGTTAAAATTTCTATAGACTTATTATACGCTTTTTTTTCAATATAGATAGCAGACATATTCAAATAAATATAGTGATATCTATTTATATATTTTAAAGCTTTATAATAGTATTTTAAAGCTTTATCTTTATCTTT
>CAZRHX010000301.1:0-1626 GCA_964599855.1 uncultured Tissierella sp.
TATCTCTTTTAGCACTAACAGTTGTTGGATGTTCAGGAGATTCAAGTGGAAGTAAAGAAGTAAAATTTGCAGATGCAGGTTGGGATAGCAACAAACTTCATAATGCTATAGCAGGGGTAATAGCTGAGGAGTTATGGGGCTATTCTTGGACGGAAACTCCAGGATCAACAACTGTACTTCATGAAGGACTTTTAAAAGGAGAAGTAGATGTTCATATGGAAGTTTGGACTGATAACCTAGCATCATATAATGATGACTTAGCAGAAGGTAAACTTGAAGAATTGAGTACAAATTTTGATGACAATTACCAAGGTGTATATGTACCAAGATATGTTATTGAAGGAGATCCAGAAAGAGGAATAGAAGCATCAGCACCAGATTTAAAGACAATTCAACAATTAAAAGATTATCCAGAAGTATTTAAAGATGAAGAAGATCCTGATATGGGTAGAATGTATGGAGCTATTCCTGGATGGGAAGTAGATGAAATACTATTTAAGAAATTTGAACATCTAAATATGGGTGAAAGTTTTATATACTTTAGACCTGGTTCAGATTCAGCACTTGCAACTGCTATAACATCTGCTTATGAAAAAGGTGAACCTATAGCAGCATACTACTGGGAACCAACTTGGTTACTAGGCCTTTATGATATGGTTCTATTAGAAGACGAACCTTTTGATCCAGAAACTTATATAGAAGGTAAAACTGAATTACCAGCAGTAAAAGTAACTATAGGTGTAAGCAATGATTTTGCAGCTAATGAAGAAAATAAAGAATTTATAGACTTTTTAAGTAATTACGAGACATCAAGTGCCTTAACTTCAGAAGGACTTGGACACATGCAAGAATCTGGAGATGACTATGTAGCTTCAGCAAAATGGTTCTTAAATGAACATCCTGAACTACTAGATGAATGGTTAAGTGAAGAAGATGCTAAGACAATGAAAGATGCTTTAGCAGAATAAAAACTTATATTAAAATCTATGCTTGTAATCAATAATAGTTATAAATATTATTGATCTGTATAAAAAACTATGGTTAACCATAGTTTTTTTATACGCTTTTATATAAGAAGATTTTAAAACAAAATCAATAATTTTATATTAGTTTATAGATAAATATTTAATATACTATTTTAGAATGTCAAATATTGGGTATAATAATTAATATCTCTGAGGTATTTCAAAATAAGAATTTAAGCATTATTTTTCAAATGTGCATTTTTAGCTATTTGCAATGGGTTTCGATTTATGTTATAATAGTTGAGTGGTAATTATTAGATATTTATTATAACTTCATAAATTGCAATGCTTAATTCTTTTTTAAGAAACGGGGGAACCATTTTTTTGGGGTGAATCATTTTGAAGAACGTCCCTTTGTTCTAATCCATCAGCTAACCTCGTAAGCTAAAAAGGGGAGTGTATCATTGAATCTTTATTAACTATGGTGCTCCATAGTTTTTTTGTACTTTTTTCTAGAAAAGATACATAGAAAAAAAGAAAAACTCTAATAATTAAGTAAAAATATACTACTATGAAAAATATTAAAAATATAGAATGGAGGAGTTAGAAATATGGATTGGTTATATGAATTTCCTTTTAAAATACCAATAGATCTACAAGC
>CAZRHX010000302.1:0-1616 GCA_964599855.1 uncultured Tissierella sp.
AATTGAATTTATAGTCGGGTCTTTTAAAAGACCCGACTAATAATGTTGGGAGGAAAGTTTATGTTAAATAAAAAGACCTTAAAAGATTTAGATATATCAGGTAAAAAAGTATTAGTTAGATGTGACTTTAACGTTCCCATGAACGAAGACGGTGAGATTACTGATGATAAAAGAATTGTAAGTTCTCTCCCTACTATAGAGTATCTTTTAGAAAACGGAGCTAAAGTAATACTTATGTCTCACTTAGGTAGACCCAAAGGTGAAGCAAACCATAAATATAGTCTAAAAGCTATTTCTGTTAGATTGGCTGAACTTTTAGAAAAAGATGTAAAATTTTTACAAGATGATAAGGTGGTTTCAGAAAATATAAAAAAAGCTATAGATGATATGAAAGATGGTCAAATAGCACTTTTAGAAAATACTCGTTTTAGAAAAGAAGAAACTAAAAATGGAGAAATATTTTCAAAAGAACTAGCTTCTCTTGGAGAAGTATTTATAAATGATGCATTTGGAACATCTCATAGGGCACATGCCTCAAATGTTGGAGTTTCAACTCATCTACCGTCTGCATTAGGATTTTTAGTGCAGAAAGAAGTAGATATAATGGGTAAGGCATTAGATAAGCCTAAAAGACCATTTTTAGCTATACTTGGAGGAGCTAAGGTTTCCGACAAGATAGGTGTTATAGACAATTTACTAGACAAGGTTGACTCTATAATAATAGGTGGAGGAATGATTTATACTTTTCTTAAAGCAAAAAATCTAGAAGTAGGTAGTTCACTTTTAGAAGAAGAAAAAGTTGAACTTGCTGGATCACTCTTAAAAAAAGCTAAAGAAAAAGGCGTAGATTTAATACTTCCAATAGATATAGTAGTAGCAAAAGAATTTAAAAATGACACGGAATTCAAAACAGTTGATATAGATAAAATACCAAGCGATATGATGGGGCTTGATATAGGAGAAAAATCTATTGCCCTATTCACTAAAGAAATAAAAAAGGCTAAAACTATAATCTGGAATGGACCCTTAGGAGTATTTGAAATGGATAACTTTAACAAGGGAACATATGGCATAGCTAAAGCTCTGGCAGATTCAGACGCAATAACAATAATAGGTGGTGGAGATTCCGCATCTGCTGTTGAAAATGCAGGATATTCAGAAAAGATGACTCATGTTTCTACTGGTGGAGGAGCATCACTTGAACTTTTAGAAGGAAAAGTTCTACCAGGAATAGAAGCTATTTCTAATAAATAAAACTTGAGGAGATGGTAAAATGCGAACTCCTATAATCGCAGGAAATTGGAAAATGAATAATAATATAGAAGAAAGCTTACAACTTATAAATGATATAAAATCTTATGATTTAGATAGAAAGGTAGAAAAAGTCGTTTGCGTACCATTTACAGATTTAAAGCCTGTTAAAGAAGCCATAAAAGGAACAGACATAAAGTTGGGTGCTCAAAATATGCACTTTGAGGAATCAGGTGCTTATACTGGTGAAATATCTGCATCTATGTTAAAAGAAATAGGAATAGACTATTGTATAATAGGACATTCTGAAAGAAGACAGTATTTTAATGAAACAGATGAAACTGTAAATAAAAAAATAAAAACTG
>CAZRHX010000303.1:0-1589 GCA_964599855.1 uncultured Tissierella sp.
ATATAAAAAACTCTATTTAAATAAGAAATCTTAATTTCAAACATATAATAAAGTACACTTATTATATCATATTTTTAGAATTCTTGTGCTTGAATTTTTGTTAAATATGGTATCATATTATATAAAGGAAGTGATAAATTGTTAAAGATAGGGTGTCATCTATCTATTTCTAAAGGATATTATAAAACAGCTTTAGAAGCTATTTCAATAGGAGCAAATACTTTTCAGTTTTTTCCAAGAAATCCAAGAGGCGGAAAAGCTAAGGATTTAGATTTAGTAGATGTTGAAAGGCTCCAAGAAGTTATGAAAGATTATAATTTTGCTCCGCTCTTTATTCATGGATCTTATACTATGAATCTTGCTTCAAACAAAGAGTATGTAAGAGAATTTGCTAAAACTATTTTAAAAGATGATTTAAAGAGAGTTGAAAAGATAACAAATTCTTATTATATATTTCATCCAGGTTCTCATGTAAGTCAAGGAGCGGAAAGAGGTATAGAACTTATAATAAATTCATTAAATGAAATAATAACAAAAGATAATAAAGTTACAATATTACTAGAAGGCATGAGTGGTAAAGGGACTGAGATAGGTGGAAATATGAAAGAGTTAAAAACTATAATAGATGGAGTGGAATACAATGAAAATTTGGGGATTTGTATAGATACATGCCATCTTTACTCAAGTGGATACGATATAGTAAATGATTTGGATGGAGTTTTACAAGAAATCGATAATATAGTTGGACTCGATAGATTGAAAGCAGTTCATTTAAATGATAGTAAAGTAGAATTTTCATCTAATAAAGATAGACATGAGCTTATAGGAGATGGAACTATAGGTAAAGATACAATTATAAAAATTATAAACCATCCACTTTTAAGAGAACTACCTTTCAACCTAGAAACCCCAAATGATGTCAAAGGCCATAAAAAAGAAATAGAATTCTTGAAAAGTGGATACAAGTAATGGATTTAAAAAAACATATAAAAGATATATCTAAGAGGATAGGAATGGACATAGTGGCATTTACAGATAGTAGTCCCTTGGATGTAAAAGCTATTATACTAGAAAAAAGAAAATCTGGAAAATATACAGAATTTGAAGAAAAAGATATAGAAAAAAGGATAAATCCAAAACTCACAATGGAAGATTGCAAATCTATTATAGTGATTGGAGTTTCTTATAATACAGGCTTTAAGCCTGAAAACATCTATAAGCTAAACGGTGAAATTTCTATGTCCTCTTGGGGAACTGATTATCATAGAGTTTTGAAAACCAAAATTGAATCCCTAATAGAAAAACTAAAAGAAGAGATAGATTTTGAATATAAATACTTTGTAGATACAGGTCCTCTTGTAGATAGAGAACTAGCTAGAAGAGCAGGATTAGGATTTTTTGGTAAAAATTGTTCTATAATAAATAAAGAATATGGATCACTTATATTTTTAGGGTATATATTAACCGATATCTATATAGCTCCAGATGGGCCAATAGAAGAAGATTGTGGAGACTGTGATATCTGCTTAAGGTCATGTCCAACATCTGCTTTAGAAAATCCATATAATCTAAATCCTAAGAAATGCATA
>CAZRHX010000304.1:0-1584 GCA_964599855.1 uncultured Tissierella sp.
TATGGATAGTGACTTTGTTATAACAAATGCGACTTTATTGAGTAAGTTTGAAAAAAACATTGTGAGAGCAGTAGCAAATGGTGAGTTGTTTTCAGACTATAAAACTGAATTACAAGAAAGATATCAAAAACAAAATAGTTCTAAGATAGAATATAGAGTTTTTAAAGAAGAGGGTCCTGAACATGATAAAGTGTTTTTTATGAATGTGTTTTTTGGGGATAAGATTTTAGGTAGAGGTAAAGGAAGAAATAAAAAAGAAGCTGAACAGATGGCAGCAAGGGAAGCATTATTGATATTAAGTGATGGCAGTGATTAAACATTATATAATACCTATTTTTGTTCCCCATCTAGGATGCCCTCATGATTGTATATTTTGTAACCAAAGGAAAATAGCAAGCTCAATTACGGATGTAACAGCAAAAGAAGTTGAAAAAACTATAGAAAGATACTTATCTTATTTTAGACCTGAATCTTTTATAGAAGTAGCATTTTATGGTGGTAGTTTTACTGCTATAGATATTGAAATACAAAAAGATTTATTAAAAGTTCCCTTGGAATATAAAGAAAAAGGAATAATTGATGAAATAAGATTATCTACTAGACCAGATAGCATAGATGATTTTATTTTAAATCATCTAAGTGAATATGGAGTAGACACTATAGAACTTGGTGTACAGTCTTTAAACGATGAAGTTTTAGAAAAAAGTGGTAGAGGACATACAGCGGAAGATGTGTATGAAGCTGTTGAGCTTATAAAAAAATATAATTTTAACTTGGGCTTACAAATGATGTTAGGTCTCCCAGGAGATAGCTTTGAAAGAGCCTTATACACTGCAGAAACTTTTATAAGTTTAGAGCCTCAATGTGTTAGAATATATCCAACTTTAGTTATAAAGGATACTTATTTAGAAAAAATGATTATAGAAAACACTTACACAGCACTTAGTTTAAAAAAAGCAGTAGATATATGTACTCCTTTACTTATGAAGTTCTATATTAATAATATAAATGTGATAAGAGTAGGTCTTCAACCTACAGAAAACATTCAGCTTGGAAAAGATGTAATTGATGGTCCCTTCCATCCTGCTTTTAAGCAATTAGTTGAATCTAATATCTATAGAATTATTTTAGATGATTATATATTTGAAAATGATATCGAAACACAAGGAAAAACACTTGAAATATTATCTTCTAATAAAAATATTTCAAACTTAGTAGGACAAAAATCAGAAAATATAAAATATTTAAAAATAAAACATGGATTTAAGAAAATTAAAGTCTACTCTAGAGATATTGAAATGGAAGAGATTGTAATTATGCTTGAAAAAGTTTCTTATAAAATATATATAAATAAATCTATAAAAAAATATTTAGAAAAATAAAGACAATTTAAAAATAGGAGTGTTTAGTTTGTACTTGAAAAAAATCCATATACAAGGATTTAAATCCTTTGCTGATAAAATTGAAATTAAATTTAAAGATAATATAACTGCTATAGTAGGTCCAAACGGAAGTGGTAAAAGTAATATATCCGATGCTATTAGATGGGTTTTAGGAGAGCAAAGTATAAAAAGTCTTAGGGGA
>CAZRHX010000305.1:0-1583 GCA_964599855.1 uncultured Tissierella sp.
TATCAAAAGCATCCTATCCATAATGGCCTCAGCTTGCAAATTATGCAAATCAGGCAGCTCATTACAACAGAAGAGTAGTTTTGCTCTAATAGGCACATCTCTATCCTCGGCATATTTTTGCGGTAATGTTAATTCTCCTCCGCTAACCATCAGCTTAAATAATTGCAGGCTTTTTTTGGAGCTTACATCAAGTTCATCAGCATAGTTAAGCTTGGCTCGAACTGCCGACATTGAAGAAAAACCTTCAGCCATCTGTGTTAACGTATACTTTTTTACCATGGATTTAGGTGTTATAATAGAAGCGATGAATTTAGCAAGCGTTGATTTCCCTGAAGCTGTCGGTCCTATAAAAAAGATTGCTTTCCGCTCCTGCTGGCTATCAGCTAATATATAACCGATTGCCTCTAATACAAGTATTACTTTACTCTTATCTTTCTCGGATAACGAGTTTATATTTTCTAAGTCCATAGGTTCTTTTAACAGCTTCAAAAGAGAGTTAGGAAAACTATTTTTGTAGTCAACAGTACAATAATTGCAATCTAGCACATAATCGAAATAGCCATCTACTTCTGCCGTAAAATTTCCGGTGTTTATATCCAGAACTCCATTGCGGAAATTAACATATTCCATATTTTTTTCAAACACAGCATTTTCAAAGATTTTATGCTTGCTACAGATAAATTTTCGTATCCTAACTTCTTGAGCATATTATCCTTGAAAAAGCGAACCAACTCATTGCCTTTTGGCAGCTTCTCTATTAACCTTATTTCTGGTTGGAGAATGTAAAAGTCATTTCCATCACAGTACAGTTTTTTCTGGTTAATGATGGAAGCTTTTAGCTGCAAGAGTTCTTCCTGACGTTTGTTAAGGCATAATGAAGATTGTGACATTGGATTGTCCTCCGTTAAATTCTTCATATCCGACCGGTCAAATATGATAGTTTTCAGCAATGCGTCCATTACTTCACGGCTTTTATTCTACTAAAATCACGCTTCAAAGTAAGCATATGAAATTGCCACTTTACTTTTTGGAGGTTTTACAATGAACAATCCCTTTGATTTATTAAAGCTATATAAGGTAGCACAGTTACAAGAACATCTTCTAAGTAACGGCACCAACAATAATTTTGACTTTTCTATATTAGATTTACTAGAAATCAATAATAGGCAAAATAATTTATCAAAGCAATTTCTATCAGAATTATTTATATTGAACTTTATAAAAATTACTCTTTCTACAGATAATATCGAAGCTATATGCACATATTTAGTTTCATTTCTAAAGGAAGACCTATATTCTAATTTACCAAGAAAAACTCTTCCACTACTCCATTCAATCGAATCATTACTAAAAGATTCTGATAAAGAGATTATACTTGTTCATATGATGTCAGCATACTTCTATATTACACAAGGTAATAAAAAAAGTAGCCGAGATATTATATCCGACTACTTAAATATCATCCAAAAGAATAATGATCAAGACTCAAGAACTCCTAAGGAAGCATTAGATCAATTAAAAAGAAATATATCTGCTTGCTCAATATTCCCTTATTTGAATGAAGCAGCCGGCTATACATCCGA
>CAZRHX010000306.1:0-1582 GCA_964599855.1 uncultured Tissierella sp.
TCCAATAGACCTGATTTACACCTTTATTAGAGAAATAATTAATCTCCTGATTTTCTATATTTGTAGTTTTAACTTCAACTCCTTCAGTATCTAATATAATTTCTCCGTCTGATATAAGACTTTGTTCATAAATTATTTCTATATTATTTGAATTTGTATATACAATTAAATTCAAATAGTCACTAAGTTCTTCTTCAACTATAGAAAAACCTTCTGGTATATAATCTGATTTAATCGGTACCAATTTACTATCACTTATGTCTTTCTCACTCTTGAAAGTTATTGATGTAAATTCTTCCCATACTTCTGTTATTACTTCAAAGAACCTAACCCTGTAAGCTTCAACGCTCATAGTAGTAGCAAATGATATAGCGGCTACTATAAGAAATATAGCAGCTGCTCTTTTTCCATAGATTACAAAGTTTCTCATAAAGGGAGTTCTTTTTTCTTTTTTTATAAGTTTACTCATTTTTTTCTCAAATTTCCTTGAAAACTTATGAGATAATTCTTCTTCTCTAGGTAAACTATCTAGCATCTTGATTTCTACTTTTCTAATATGTTCAGATAGAAAATCATCATCAATTATATATTTACTCATATGTTAAACTCTCCTCTCTGTCTAATATCTCTTGAAGCTTTTTTCTGCCTCTTGATATTCTTTGCCTTACATTTGTCTCTGATATTTCTAATATCTCTACAATTTCACTATTGCTATATCCATGTGAAAACTTAAGTTTCAATACAGTTAAATAATTTAGAGGAAGTTTAGATATAGCTTCTTCTACTCCATTCATCATAGAGCTATCATGATTTTTTTCATCTTCTATATAAATTTCCACTTCATCAAAAGACAAGTTATTTTCCCTTTTTCTTTTACGATAAAAGTCAATTGAAAGGTTCTCTACTATTACAACGATAAAGCCATTGGTTTTGTGACAGTTTATTTCATTTATTTTATCTAAGTTATCCATAATCTTTAAAAAGGCCTGATGAACAATATCTTCTGCCAAATATTGATCTCTAACAATTCTATTGGCAAGATAGAACATAGTTTGTCTATATGTATTATAAATTTCTTCAAATTTATTTTTATCTTCTTCTGATTGGATCATATTTAAATATATGAACACACGATCACTCCATTTCAAGTTGCTTTATTTTATAATCATAAAATATTGTCTATATTAATTGTTCTATTATATCTAAAGCTAGATAGGCTGTCTATTTATATCATAATTAATATTGAATTCATCTTAGTATTATTGTTTTAATGAATCTTTATTTTTTTCTAAATAAAATTTAATTAACTTACTATCTACTTCTTCTTAATTTTATATTATTTTTGTTAGGCATAAGCAGAAAAGACAAGCTTATCTTTCATGTTTTTAATTTAAAATTCTCATTTTATAAAGACAAAAATCTAAAAGACTAACTGCCTTGACAGAAACTAAGATAATTGTTAGTGTTGATAGTTGGAAGGATGAATATGATTTGTTAGGTCGAGGCTCCTATACAAACACAGGCTACTGCCCAAAAACGTCCAGAGACGCCAATGGGTATAACAGGAATTAACCGAAATAAG
>CAZRHX010000307.1:0-1582 GCA_964599855.1 uncultured Tissierella sp.
GCTAAGATATTTGTAGAAGGCATAGAACTTGGAATTATTGGAGAAGTTGATGTAGATGTTTGTGAAAACTATGATATAGACTCTAAGGTATATATAGGTGAACTAGATTTTGATAAAATTGTAAAGTTTACTAATTTTGAAAAAAGATATAAACCACTTCCAAAGTTTCCTTCTACCTCAAGGGATATAGCAGTAGTTATAGATGAAGATATCTTATTTGGAGATGTTAAAAATCTTATATTAAAGCATGGAAAAGGCTTAATAGAGGATGTAAGATTATTTGATATATATAGGGGAGATCAAATCCCAGAAAACATGAAGAGTATAGCACTTTCTATTGACTATCGATCTTATGAAAGAACTTTAAAAGATAAGGAAGTAGAAGAAATACAAACTGTAATTATAGCGGATTTAGAAAATACATTTAATGCTAAACTTAGAGCTTAAAACTTAAGAATTAAAAGAAAAAGGGGTAGATATCTACCTCTTTTTTTAAAAAATATAAGGACTAAAGTTATATTTATAGTATAATATATGTAGAAACTAAATAGGAGGTAAAGGCTTATGACAGACAGGAAGAAAGTAAATGTTAAAATAGATGGTCGTAACTTTACTGTAGTAGGTGAAGGTAGTCAAGAATATATTCAAAGTATAGCTTCTTATGTAGATAAGATAATAAAAGAAGTAGCTTTTAAAAACGATAAATTGAGCCAAACAATGACAGCCACGCTTGCAGCACTTCATATATCGGATGAGTTACGTCAAAGCAAAGAACAATTTAAAGAACTTGAACTTAAGGCAAAAGTACCACTAGATAAATATGATGATGTATGTGAAGAGTTATCCAATGGTAAAGAAGAGATAAAAACACTTAAAAATATATCAGAGCAATATCAAAGGCAAATTACAGAATATGATAAAAAAAGAGAAGAACTAGAAAAAGAGTTAGAAGAGCTTAAAGAGACTATAACATCTCAAGAAGAAGCAATAGAAGAAAAAGATGAAACTATTAAAGCACTTCAAGATAAGAACTTTAAAAATCAATTAGAAATTGTGGATATTAAAAAAGAGTTATCAGAATATCTAAGACTATTAGATGAAAAAACAAGTTCTTAAGAGAAAGGAAAATGTAAAAAGTGAATTATAATACAGAACTTTTAGCACCAGTAGGAAGTATGGAATCCCTATATGCAGCTGTGCAAAATGGAGCTAATGCTGTTTATTTAGGAGGTAAATTTTTTAATGCAAGGCATTTTGCTTCTAATTTTGATTACGATGAATTAAAAGATGTCATTGCATATTCCCATTTAAACAATGTTAAGGTCTATATAACAATAAATATACTGATAGATAATAGAGAGATGGAAAAAGCTTTAGATTATATAAGATTTTTATATGAGGAAGACGTAGATGCCATCATAGTACAAGACTTAGGGCTTGCAAAAAAGGTTAGAGAACTTTTTCCAGATTTAGATATACATGCAAGTACACAGATGACAATTAATAATCTAGAAGGGGTTAAACTATTAGAGCAATTAGGCTTTAAGAGGGCTGTACTAGCTCGTGAAACTCCATTGGAAGA
>CAZRHX010000308.1:0-1095 GCA_964599855.1 uncultured Tissierella sp.
TTTTCCTTCTTTTTCTTTATTGAATAAAACTTCTCCATTTGCTTCTACATATACAATATTAATATGAGACTCTTTTATAATACAAACACCTTTTCCCTTATCAGTTTCAACTTTGGCTTCTATAAAAAAGTTTCCTTTTTCATCTTCCAAAACTACTTCTACAAGATTTTCATCTACAAATCTTTGAGCTTCTGACCTTGTATCTTCATCTACAGCTTTAAAAACTTGAAAACCAAGAGATGCATCTCCACAGCTTACTCCAAGAGCTGCTGCAAAAACAAGACCTATTTCCTTTGTTCCAGGGATACCTACACCCATACCATTTTTATATATATTTGGGCTCACCTTTACATTTATATGCTTAACTTGACCTTTTATTTTTTCAAAGGCTTTAGCAGTAGCAAGACCAACAGCTACAGGTTCTGTACAACCTAAAGCTGGCTTTACTCCATCTACAAGTGATTGCAATAGTCTTGTATCATATTCAATCCTTTTCTCCATTTGATCCATCCTTTCTCTTCCTACTAATCCTCTACTATTATACCAAATTCTCGAAAAAATAATACTCTTTAATAATTTATTTTTTATTTGGGTATAGTATAAATAAGTGTGGTGATTCTCAAACTAATAATAGATTAATTGGAGGCGTGAATTATGGAAATTAGAAAACAGGTAATAGTACCCCTTGGATATGGCAAGTTTATACGTTCTGATAAGATTATAGGATTAGAACCAATAGAAGAAGATAGAGGGCCTGGAAAAAGGACATATGTCTATGTTGAAGAAATCCAAAAGCCTATGGTAGCTTCTAGAACTGAAAACTCAATCTTAGCTAGCATGGTTGAAACTCCAAGAGAATTTGTCGAGGCAAATGCAGCTCTTGAATTATTACGAGATATATTAGACGATATAAGTCAGATAGGACCCATGCTTAAAAAAAGCATCAAAAAAGAAGCTAAGCTGGATTTAGAAAAAATCGCTATCAAGATTGAAGAAATAATAAACCATGAAATAGAAGATTTAGACTAATAAAAAGCTATTTATATTTTTATATAAATAGCTTTTTTCTATAAGTGATTTTTTATTTCATTCCAT
>CAZRHX010000308.1:1105-1576 GCA_964599855.1 uncultured Tissierella sp.
ATCATTCCTATGCCTGGTTCATATATATCTCCCAAAACTCTCTTTGTAGCTTTTACTGCATTTGCTAGAGTTTCTTCATCTTCTATTACTGCAAATATAGTTTTATTATAAGGTCTTGAGTTATCTATCATAGATCTTATCTTGCCGAAAAAAGGTTCGTTTCCATAGCCACCATGGTTCATTGCAAATCCCATTCCTTGACTTTCTAATATAGTGGCTCCTTTTACACCTATTTCTATAAACTCTTCTAAGAGTTCTTCTAAATAATCAGGTTTATTTAATACAATAAATAATGCATTCATTTTTTTATTCATCCTTTCACTTATATTAATTCTTTTGTAATGCTCCATTTTCTTCTCCCGATTTTATAATTCCCATCCTTGTAAATATAGGGCCTATAATATCGAATATCAATATGCTAAATAAAACTATAGTAGTCACAGCTTCTCCCATACTTGGAATTTCATTTGC
>CAZRHX010000309.1:0-1574 GCA_964599855.1 uncultured Tissierella sp.
CTCGAGGCGTAATCACTATGCGTCACAGAGGTGGTGGGGCTAAGAGAAAATATAGAATAATAGACTTCAAGAGAAATAAAGATGGTATACAAGGTAGAGTAGCTACCGTAGAATACGATCCAAATAGAACTGCAAACATTGCGCTTATAAATTATGTAGATGGTGAAAAAAGATATATTATAGCTCCAAGAGGACTACAAGTAGGAGATATGATTGAATCTGGTGAAAATGCAGATATAAAAACAGGAAATGCTTTAAAATTAAAAGATATACCTGTAGGTACAACAGTACACAATATAGAATTAAAACCTGAAAAAGGTGGACAATTAGCGAGATCAGCAGGATCGGGAGCTCAGCTGATGGCTAAAGAAGGAAAGTATGCACAACTTAAGCTTCCTTCAGGAGAATTTAGACTTATAAATATAGAGTGCCGAGCTACTGTAGGGCAAGTTGGTAATAAAGACCATGAGCTTATTACAATAGGTAAAGCAGGTAAATCTAGACATATGGGTAAGAGACCTAAGGTTCGTGGTAGTGCAATGAACCCGGTAGACCATCCACACGGTGGTGGAGAAGGTAGAACACCAATAGGAAGACCTTCACCAGTAACTCCATGGGGTAAACCAACTATGGGACTTAAAACTAGAAAGAAATCTAAGAAATCAAACGAATATATAGTAAGAAGAAGAAAAACTAAGTAATTAAATTTTATCGGTAAAGGAGGAATAGTCATGGGTAGATCTTTAAAGAAAGGCCCTTTTATAGACGATCATCTTCTAAAAAAAGTGGAAGAATTAAACAAAGATAATCTAAAAAAAGTTATTAAAACATGGTCACGTCGTTCTACAATATTTCCAGAACTAGTGGGACACACTATAGCAATTCATGATGGTAGAAAACATGTACCTATTTATATTACTGAAGATATGGTAGGTCATAAATTAGGAGAATTTGTACCTACAAGAACTTTTAGAGGGCATGCTAATAAAAACGAAAAATCATCAGCAGTTAGATAGATATGTTTAGATAGATACGGAGGAGGGAATTAAAGTGGAAGCAAAAGCTATAGCCAAATATGTTAGAATTTCTCCATTAAAAGTACATTATATATGCAGAGAGATAACAGGCAAACAAGTAGACGAAGCTCTATCAATATTAAAGTTTACACCTAAAAAAGGAGCTAGAATTCTTGAAGAAGTATTGAATTCAGCAGTTGCTAATGCAGAGAACAATCTTAATTTAGATAGAGATAACTTATACGTTTCTAGCGCTTACGCAAATGATGGTCCGCATATGAAAAGATGGAGACCTAAAGCAAAAGGAATGGCTTATCCGATTTTAAAGAGGAGTAGTCACGTAGGAGTAGCGGTTAAAGAAAAAGAGTAAAAAGGAGGGGTAATTAATGGGTCAAAAAGTTAACCCACACGGTTTTAGAGTTGGAATAATAAAAGATTGGAATTCAAAGTGGTATGCAGATAAGAAAAACTTTGATGAGTTTTTAGTAGAAGACGATAAAATTCGTAAATATATAAAAAAGAAATTATTTATATCTGGAATTTCTAAAATTGAAATTG
>CAZRHX010000310.1:0-1567 GCA_964599855.1 uncultured Tissierella sp.
CTACAACTAGTTTTTGATAAAGTCCATAAGCAAGTATTTCTGAAAATATTTGAAATGTAGAGAATGCAAACATATGTGACATAAACTCTAAAAGTTACCTCTAACTAATGTTGTTTTAGATTAAAGCAGGATTATTAGTGTTATAATTCTCTACCATTTCATTTGGTGTCATAAAGTTAAGAACTTTTCTTGCTATATTATTATATCTTTTTTTATATCTATTAAATGATTTTAGCATTTGTTTATAACTACTAAAACGTCTTCTGTTGTAGAATAATTCATTATCAATCCTGTGACTTCGTTCTACTATGCCATTCTGCCAAGGTGAATAAGGTCTAATGCGATGATATTCTATATTTAATTCATGTAGATATCTTTGGAATCTTGACTTCTTATTTGTAAGATCTAGATCATTTGTAAATTCTAAACCATTGTCCGTTTGAACTAGTTTAATTTTGAATCCTAGCTTACATTCTAACTTTCGTAGAAACTTAGATGTTGTATATGTATTATTCGCATCTACTAATTCTAAATATCTTTTTCTTGAGTATTCATCAATAGCTGTTATTTGATAGTATCTGCTTCTATGACTTGCAAAACCTATACATTCATTAGGTACATACTTTACATCTATTTGTACACGTTCACCTGGATAGCTATCTGTTTTCTTTTTATAGTTAGATTTAGGATAGCTTGTTCTTTTTTTCTTAACTTTCAATCGCATTCTTCTTATTTGTATACACATAGAATCGTAGCTTCTTTTATATCCTGTATCTTTTAATTTTCTATACACTTGTGCCAATCCCTCATGCCCATGATAACGATTTACGTGTTTAATTAGTTCCAATTCTTTTTGTGTATACTGGTTAGGATGAGCTTTTGGCCTTGTACTTCCATTTGCCAAAGATCTTAATGAACCATCATATTTCTTTCTCCAGCGTTGCACCTGCTGACGGCTTGTATGGTATCTTCTTGCTGCTTTAGCATTGTTATAATGTTTAATCGCATATTTAACTACTCTTTGACGAAACCTCATCTCTTCTGTTATAATTAATTTCATAAGAAAGATCCCTCCGATTTTTGTTTGTTTGTGGTGAACAACAATTATATCAGAGGCCTTTCTTTTTTTCATGTCTTCGTGTCACAGATGTATCATCTCATATCATATTTTTAGTTGTGAAGCCACAAATTCTCTCTAAAAAAAAAGAGACTATAGCTCTTATTATAATTTTTAGAGATATAGTCTATTATAATTTCTTCTTGTATATTTCATTATATTTCTGTAAATATTGTTTATATAACTATTTAATTAACCTAGATAGTACTACTGCTCAATAAATAAAATATTTCTATTTTTTTATACTCTAAATGATAAGGAGTTTATCATTTAGTAGCTTATCTCGTTTTTTATAAGTTATTAAATTTGATAGTAAATCACTACTATTTACTTTATTTTTTGTTTATTCAACACTATTTTTCTAACTATAAATTCATTTTCAACATAATTGGTGTATGGTCTTGTCTTTCACCAGAGTCTACCATCTCAGATTTAATAACTTTATCAGCT
>CAZRHX010000311.1:0-1555 GCA_964599855.1 uncultured Tissierella sp.
CCTGGGTAGGTCTATGGCAAGGGAAATATTAAAGAATTTGAGAGCTCCAAAACACATCATGGAAAGCGTTGAAATCTTGATAAAAGAACATATGACTCTTCATAATGACTACAGTAAAAAGGGACTTAAAAGACTTATAAATCGCGTGGGTAAAGAAAGAATAGATTATCTTTTAGAGCTCCAAAAAGCAGATATGAAGTGCACAAGTAAAGATAGGGATATAAGTATTATAGAAAAAAGACGGCAAGAGATAAAAAAGATAATAGAAGAAAATCAACCTGTTGAGAAAAAACAACTTGCTATTGATGGAAATCATATAGTAAACTTAGGATATAAGCAAGGTGAGATAATAGGCCAAATCTTGAACTACTTATTAGAAGTTGTTTTAGAAAAACCTGAACTGAACGAGAAAGAGACTTTGATAAAAATAGTCTTAGACAAATTTAAAATATAAATTATAAAAAATGGAGGCAAATATATGACTAAATATTTTGGAACTGATGGAATAAGGGGAATTGCAAATAAAGAATTGACACCTGAACTTGCTTTTCAAATTGGTAGAGCTGCTGCACATGTACTTACTAAGGGTGAAAAGGGAAAGATACTTATAGGAAAAGACACTAGAGTTTCAGGAGATATGTTAGAAGCAAGTCTTATAGCTGGTATTACTTCTATTGGACTTGATGTGGTGATACTTGGAATTCTACCTACACCTGCTCTAGCATATTTGACAAGAGAATATGGTGCTATAGCTGGTATTGTTATTTCAGCATCACACAATCCTGGAGAGTATAATGGTATAAAGATTTTTGATAAGGATGGCTTAAAACTTTCAGATAATATTGAAGAAAAAATTGAAAATATATTAAATAAAAAAGAAACCATAGATTTACAAGTTACTGGAAAAGATATAGGTAGAGTCTACTCTGAAGCAAATGGAGCAAGGGACTATAAGGAGTTTTTAAAAAAGAGTATAAATATAGATTTAAAGGGTATAAAAGTAGCTATGGATTGTGGAAATGGTGCTCTTTACAAGATTGGACCTGAAATAATAAAAGAGTTAAATGGTCAAGTGGTGTACGTAAATACAAGTCCTGATGGAATGAATATAAATGATAATTGTGGTTCTACCAATCCTAAGATAGTTCAAGAATTAGTAAGAAGAGAAAAGGCCCATATAGGTCTATCTTTTGATGGAGATGCGGATAGGATTATAGCGGTAGATGAAAAAGGAAATCTACTAGATGGAGATCATATACTTGCTATATGTGCTAGTCATTTAAAAGAAAATGGGAAATTAAAAAACAATACTGTTGTTGGAACTGTTATGACCAATATGGGACTTGACATATATTTAGAAAAATTGGGTATAAATATATTTAAGAGCGATGTTGGAGATAGATATGTACTTGAAGAAATGTTAAGATCAGACTATGTACTAGGTGGAGAACAATCAGGTCATATAATATTCTTAGAATACAATACTACAGGTGATGGCCTAGCAACAGCCTTACATTTGTTAGAAGTTATGCTCTCAAGTGGTAAAACTATGAGT
>CAZRHX010000312.1:0-1547 GCA_964599855.1 uncultured Tissierella sp.
ATTAATACTTGATTGTTAAGTTCCATTCCTCTTATGGATCTTTTAAATTCATTAGCAAAACTTTTTGTAATATCAGTTATTTTATTAGATAGATCTTCATGTTTTCCACCAATAAAAAATGCAGCTAATTCACTATCCATAAACTCACCATCAATACTTGTCATAGATAGGTGCCTTATTGGATCTGTAAAATCCTTGCTTCCAATTGGAACTATATCTATATCTACTGGCATTCCATCTTTATATAAATATATTCTAGTAAGTTTATATCCGAAATCTATAATGGCTGAATTATTCTCTATTATTTTACTTCCTAAGGATATTTGAGGCTCTATATTTTTAATTTTCCAATTAAAATTACCTAAATCCATAATCGATTTAATGATGTCTTTCTTTATCATAGATACAGTTACATTATAATCATAATATTTATCTATATCTTCTGTATCCTCTATTTTATTTGTCACTATATATTTATATTCATATTCTTCCGTACTAGTAAAAGTATTGCTTTCAATTTCATACTCTATTGTTTTATTTAATAATTTATCTTCAACATAAGGTATAGTAAATGGCTTTACTATAACATTATCATCATCACAAGGAAGAGTGAAATATAAAGATGCAAAAATTATTTTATTAACTCGAAGAAAGTCCTTGATACATATTCTAAGTTCCTTGAAATATTCTTCATCATTTTCTACATCTTCAACATTATATTTTTTAGCTGCAACCAAGGTATATTTATCATCTTTTTCTGTAATTCTAGATATTTTTATAAAATTTACTCCTAAATCTATTCCGATTTTCTTATACGCCATTTTTTCACCCCTTATGTCTATTTAAATATATCTCCATGAAATACACTAATTACTATTTTTGCATCTACATTGTCTCCTAATGAATTAATATCTATCTTTGTTGGCTCTAGATAATTAAATCTATCTAGGTCTTTTATAAATGCCTTTACTCCATCATAAGTACCTGTAACTTCTATTGGTATAGTCGTTACTTCTATTCCTCTATCACTGTATCTTTTTGCATTTTCATCTATTTCATCAATAGAATTTCCATCTTCATCTGTTTTCTTCTCTGACCCTTTCATTTCTTCAGGTGTTAAATAAAGGTTATATCCCGCATTTGAAGATTTTTTTTCCTTCTTAGTTTCTTCTTTAGACTGCTCTTTTTCCTCTATTTTATTTTCAGATGAACTTTTACTATTTTTAGTTTCATCACTAGTTTCTTCCTCATTATCTTCTTCTTTATCTTCTTCTTCAAGCTTGATTTCTTCACCTTGAATATTTTCATATGCAATACCATTATAATTTATAGATAATTTAAGATTATTTCTTTTACTACTATCTTCCAGTCTTATTAATATTGAAGGAAGATGAAACTCTAAACCTGTTGGATCTATTTCTATCTTATTTATATTTGCTTGTTTTTCAAGCTCATTATCTTCAACTTTTAATCTTGCAATTTCAGTTCTTTTTCTTCCACCAGCTTCAGTTTCTCCTTCTAGTTTATCATTTAAACTTTGAAGTTCT
>CAZRHX010000313.1:0-1544 GCA_964599855.1 uncultured Tissierella sp.
TAATAAGAATGGTCTTATTACTGCATGTGGACATACATAAGAACATTGATTACATTGGATACAGTTATCTATTTTCCAACGAGGTGCATCTATAGCTATAGCACGTTTTTCATAAGCTGCTGTTCCATGTGGGAAAGTACCATCCACTCTTTCTCCTGTGAAAGTGCTTACCGGTAAATCATCTCCTTCTTTTCTATTCATTGGAACAAGAACTTCATTTATAAATTCTGGAAGATAAGTTTCTTTTTGTTGTTCAGCTTCTGCATTTTTCCAACTTTCTGGAACATCTATTTTAACTAGAGCTTCTATTCCTTGATCTACTGCTTTATAGTTCATGTTTACTATTGACTCACCTTTACTACCATAAGCATCTACTATAGATTTTTTAAGATGAGAAATAGCTTCGTCAAGAGGTAAAACTTTTGATAACTTAAAGAACGCTGATTGTATTACCATGTTTATTCTACTGCCAAGACCTATTTCTGATGCTATTTTAGTAGCATTTATAGTATAAAATTCTATATTATGGTCTGCTATATATTTTTTCATTTTTCCTGGAAGATTAGCATCTACTTCTTCTTTATCCCATATACAGTTAAGTAAGAAAGTTCCACCATCTTTAAGTCCTTTTAATAGATCATATTGATATACATATGATTGTTTTGAGCAAGATATAAAGTCAGCATCTGATATTAAGTATGTTGATTTTATAGGTTCATGCCCAAATCTTAAGTGAGAAACTGTTACCCCACCTGATTTTTTACTATCATATGAGAAATATCCTTGAGCATACATATCAGTGTCATCACCTATGATTTTTATAGCTTGCTTATTAGCTCCAACAGTTCCATCTGAACCGAAACCCCAGAACTTACATTTTATAGTTTCTTTTGGCTCTGTTTTTATAACTTCTTTTACTTCTATAGAAGTATTTGTTACATCATCTGTTATACCTATAGTAAATCTATCTTTTGGTTTACTTTCATTTAAATTGTTGAATACTGCAAGCATTTGTGAAGGAGTAGTATCTTTTGAACCAAGTCCATATCTTCCTCCAACTATAAGTGGTCTTTCTTCTCTATTAAAGAATATAGTGTTTACATCTAAATGAAGAGGTTCTGCTATTGCACCTTTTTCTTTAGTCCTATCTAATACCGCTATTTTATTAACAGTAGCTGGTAATACATCAAAGAAGTAATCAGCTACAAAAGGTCTATAAAGATGAACTTTTATAAGTCCCACTTTTTCTCCCTTTTCTACAAGATAATCTACTGTTTCTTCTATAGTTTGAGTTACAGATCCCATAGCAACGATTACTCTTTCTGCTTCTGGATGTCCATAATAATTAAATGGTTTATATTCTCTTCCAGTTATCTTAGTTATTTCCTTCATATAGTCATAAGTTATTCCACCTATTTTTTCATAGTAGGCATTTGAAGCTTCTGCTGCTTGGAAATATATATCAGGATTTTGAGCTGTTCCACGAGTTACTGGATTTTCTGGATTTAAAGCTCTTTCTCTAAATGCTTTCGCAGCATCTTTAT
>CAZRHX010000314.1:0-1540 GCA_964599855.1 uncultured Tissierella sp.
CGAAGTTTTATAAGTTTTATGCCAACAGGGAATTTATGATCTATGATAAGTATAGAAAACTAATCGGAAAAGCATCAAGTTTATGGATTTTAATAGATACTAAAAGAGAAAGACCTATTAGGATAACAGATAGAGTTTATAAAGTTGATAATATAATAGAAGAGTTTGCCTTTGATGAGTTTCATAAATTCGATGAGTCTATAGAAACTGATATATCTATAGACTTTCATGTGAGGAAATCGGATATAGACTATAACAATCATGTAAATAATGCTAAGTATTTAGACTGGATACTTGAAGTTATCCCTAGAGAAACTGAAGAAAACTATATCTTAAATGAATTTGAAATTCTTTATAAAAAAGAAGTTAAATATGGTAAAACTGTTCTATCTCAAAGTAATCAGGGAAGAAGTTCAAAAAACGCTTTAGAATATTATCATAAAATCATAGATAAAGACACTAGAGAAGTTAAAACTTTTGGAAAAACTTTATGGAAAAGAAGATAAGATAAAAATTTTAAAACGGAGCTCAGGCTCTGTTTTTTTCCGTGTTTTATCTGGAGTGTAAAATCTATCTTTAGTAAACTTGTTTTGACCTGGGGGAAAACTTATTATACTATAATAATAAGATTATATAAAAGATTGTAGAAAGGAAGTTGAAGTATGGGTATATATTTATTTATATTTTTTGCAAGAGTAATAGACGTATCTTTAGCCACACTAAGAATGCTCATGGTAGTTCAAGGAAGAAAAGTCCAGGCAGCTATTGTTGGATTTTTTGAGTCGACTATATATGTAGTAGCTCTGGGTACAATAATGACTAGTTTAGATGATCCATGGAAGATATTGATCTATGGCCTAGGATTTGCATTTGGAAATGTAGTGGGAATAGCTATAGAAAATAAAATAGCATTGGGTAATTTAGATGCTCAAATAATTTTAAGAGGTACGGAAAATGACTATTTAATAGATTTGCTTAGAAAAAATAAGTTTGGTGTTACAGTTATAGAAGGAGAAGGAAAAGAAGGACCTAAGGATGTTCTAAAAGTCGCTTTAAATAGAAAGGACTTAAATAAATTAAAGAAAATAGTACATGATTTTGATGACAGGATATTTATAACCGTAAACAATATAAATCCTATAGGTGGAGGTTATTTCTACAATATCAAAAAGAAGTAAAGATCTATATTATTAAAATGTATCTATAAAGTTTTATAGATACATTTTTTACATTTGAAAAGATAGAAAAACCCTTAGAAATCTGATAGAATAAAAGAGGGAAAAAGATTGGGGAGATAGAAAATGAGAATAGACAATAGGTCATTTGATGAACTTAGAAAAATAAAGATAACTAGAAACTATACAATGCATCCATATGGATCGGTATTGATAGAGAGTGGAAACACTAAAATTATATGTACAGCTATGTTTGAAGAAAGAGTTCCACATTTCTTAAAAGGGACGGGTTCAGGATGGATAACAGCAGAATATTCTATGCTTCCAGGCTCTACCTTGCATAGAAAAGTGAGAGATAGTTCAAG
>CAZRHX010000315.1:0-231 GCA_964599855.1 uncultured Tissierella sp.
TACTTAATGGTTGATATGGCTCATATAGCAGGTCTTGTTGCAGTAGGACTTCATCCTAGTCCAGTTCCTTATGCTGATTTTGTAACTACCACGACCCATAAAACTTTAAGGGGACCTAGAGGAGGAGCAATACTTTGCAAAGAAAAATATGCTAAAATGATAGATAAGTCAATTTTCCCAGGGATCCAAGGTGGACCTCTTATGCATGTTATAGGTGCCAAAGCGGTTGCA
>CAZRHX010000315.1:241-1539 GCA_964599855.1 uncultured Tissierella sp.
GATACCCATCTTATGCTTTTAGATGTTAGAAATAAGGATTTAACTGGTAAGCAAGCAGAAGCACTTCTAGAGGAAGTAAATGTTGCTACAAACAAAAACACTATCCCTTATGATCCGAAAAGTCCTTTTGTAACTAGTGGTGTTAGAATAGGAACACCGGCTGTTACGACTCGTGGAATGAAGGAAGCAGAAATGGAAGAAATTGCTGAGATAATAAATTTAAGTTTAAACGAAGAAAATTTTAGGGAGGATATAAGACAAAGAGTGAAAAAACTTTGTGATAGATTCCCACTATATGAATAAAATATTGTGCCTACAGCGCGGTCTGTAGGCACAATATTTTAGTTTGAACTTTGATATAAATTGAAAAGGTGAAATAGATGGAACTTGGAAATATAAAAGAAACAAAAAACATTATAGAAGAAGTAACTAAAGGAAGCATAGCCCATGAATTGGGAATAGAAAAGGGAGATATAATACTTGCAATAAATGAAAAAGAAGTGAAGGATATTATAGATTACAAATTTTTGGTATCTGATAATTATATTTTATTGGAAATTCAAAAATATAATGGAGAAATATGGGAATTTGAAATAGAAAAAGATTTTGATGAAGATTTGGGAATCCTATTTACAAATCCTCTTATTGATAAGGCGAAATTTTGCAAAAATAAATGTATATTTTGCTTTGTAGACCAGCTTCCTCCAAATATGAGAGAAACATTGTATTTTAAAGATGATGACTCTAGACTTTCTTTTTTACAGGGAAACTTCATTACTTTAACCAATATGACAGATGAAGAAATAGATAGGATAATAGAGTATAGACTTAGCCCTATAAATGTATCAGTTCATACTACCAATCCAGAACTTAGGATTAAGATGCTGAAAAATAAAAATGCCGGAAAAATTTATCCTATTCTAGAAAGGTTTCATAAGGCGAATCTAGAGATTAATTGTCAAATAGTTTTAGTTCCAGAGGTAAATGATGGTGAAGAACTAGATAGAACATTGTTAGATCTTTCAAAACTTTATCCTGCTGTAAAATCCATTGCCGTAGTACCTATAGGGGTTACTAAATATAGGGAAAATCTAGAAAAGGTTAAGACCTTTGATTCTCAGATGTCTATTGGTGTATTAGAATACTTTGCTAGGATTCAAAAAAAGTTTTTAGACGAATTAGGAACAAGATTTGTATTTCCATCAGATGAGTTTTTTGCTCTTTCCCATAAAGAGCTACCTTCCCACGAAGAGTATGAGGGCTTTCCCCAGTTTGAAAATGGAGTAGGGCTTATGAAA
>CAZRHX010000316.1:0-1530 GCA_964599855.1 uncultured Tissierella sp.
TAACAATCAAAACTATAGAATTGAAAATCACTTTGTATCATTCCCTTTATATACACATAAGTCAAAGAGATATTGGTTTCCTGTAGTTAAAAATGATATTTTTAATAAATTAAGTAAGTCTATTGAAAATGGTGATAAGCTAGGTAAATCTAGTTTATTTAGAAAAAGAGGCAAGTATTACTTAGCTGTAACTGTTAAAATAGACCCTAATCTATCTATAGGCAATAACACTATGGGTATTGATATAGGTTTAAATCAAATAGCTGTAGCCTCCATCAAGGATAATAAGAACAATGAAATAGCTAGAAGCTTCTTTAATGGTAAGGAAGCTGCTTTTATTCGTAAGAAATATAGGTCTATTAGAAGGGGTTTAGGTAAGGCTAAGCAAATTAAAAGAATAAGAGAAATAGAAGATAAAGAGTCTAGATATGTAAGAAATTTAAACCATAAAATTAGTAGAAAACTTGTCAATCTTGCTGTGCAGGAAAAAGTCTCTACTATAGTTATGGAAAATTTAAAAAACATAAGAAAGACTGCTTATTCATCTAAAAGGGCTGATAGAAACTTAAACTCATGGTCGTTCTATGAATTGCAAAGCTTCATCCAATACAAGGCAGAGATTGAAGGGATAAAGGTAATTTATATTAAGCCTGCATATACTTCTCAAACTTGTAGCTTCTGTGGAGCAATAAATAAATCCAATAGAAAAAGAAACCTATATTCATGTTCTTGTGGAAACAAAGTTCATGCTGACTTAAATGCAGCAAGAAATATATCCAGCAAGACAAAAGCTGTAAAACAGCAAGCTGCTTAGATGGTAATAGTCTAAGTGCCTAGAATAGTATATCTACTTCTAGGAGAGGTGATGACACACCTTAAAGCCTACACCATACTTGTATACCAGAAATGGACAGACATTTAAGTAGTAGGTAACCTCGTAAGTTTCATAAGGAATCCCCTCACCGTAAACGGGAGGGGAGGATGTCAATATGGTTTAGATCTTATTATGAACTTGTTTTAACAAGATAGGACATATCAGAGAAAGAAAGAAATGGAAGCGAAACTTGAAGGATAGCAGAAATAGCAAAATCAAAACTCAATGAAAATAAATAAAGAAACACTGATAGAAAATTTAGGCAAATTTGTATGGCTATTTAACTTATGATAAGTTGTTAATAAGGAGTTGATTTAAAGATGGAAAAGAAAACAAGTAAATGTTCGGAATGTGGAGGAGAAGTTAAAAAAGGATATATTCAATGTGGGAATAGAATTGCATGGGTTCCAGAAATAAGTAAATCAAGTGTTGAACCAAGTATGAATAAAGAATCTATTTTACTTTCAAATCAAAATAGATTTTCAATCAACTATGTAGATGCTTATATTTGTGAAGAATGTCAACAAGTAGTTTTAGATTATTCTCATGTAAAGAATAAGTAAATATTGAGTTTGTTAATGTTAATTAAGAAATTCATTTGATTTATAGGAGGTATGTTTTATGTCAGTAAAGTGGAAGCGTGGTTTGCTTCTTGG
>CAZRHX010000317.1:0-1527 GCA_964599855.1 uncultured Tissierella sp.
GGTATCAGTTATACTTCCTAGAGCTTCAGTTTCGGCTGGAAGGGTTATGGATATACTAAATACTGATGTTTCAATAGCCAACCCAGAAACACCTAAGAGTATAGATGAAGGCATAAAAGGACGTGTTGAATTTAGAGATGTAGGTTTTAAATTTCCTGGTGCAGAGTCATGTGTTATTAGAGATATAAGTTTTACTGCCAATAGAGGAGAAACAGTTGCCATTATTGGAAGTACAGGAAGTGGAAAGTCAACTCTTATAAACTTAATACCAAGATTTTATGATGTAACAGAAGGTAAGATCTTAGTCAACAATGTAGATATAAGAGATTTAGATTTACATGAACTAAGGGAAAGAATAGGGTACACTCCTCAAAAGAGTACACTCTTTTCTGGAACTATAGAAAGCAATGTAAAATATGGTAAAAATAAAGATATAGATAAAGATGCTGTATTAGAAGCTATAGAGACATCTAAATCTAAAGAATTTGTAGAGGAAAAGGAAGATGGAATTTATTCGCGAATATCTCAAGGTGGTAGCAATGTATCTGGAGGACAAAAACAAAGACTTTCGATAGCTAGAACTATAGCTAAAAAACCTGAGATAATAATATTTGATGATACTTTTTCAGCTTTGGACTTTACAACAGAGGCAAGTTTAAGAGAAGCTTTAGAAAAAAGATTAAAAGACAGTACACTTATAATAGTAGCTCAGAGAATAAACACAATAAAAAGTGCTGATAAGATAATAGTTTTAGATGAAGGAAAAATAGTGGGCAAGGGAACTCACGAAGAGCTTTTAAAAGATTCAGAAGTGTATAAACAAATTGCTCTATCTCAGTTGTCAGAGGAGGAGTTAGCCAAATGAAAGAAAACAAAGTAAAAACAGAAAACAAATCACAAAGCACATCAAAAGGACCTGGAGCTATGAGAGGACCTGGGGGTGGAGGAGTAGGACCTCCACCTGAAAAAGCAAGTGACTTTAAAGGAACAGTAAAAAAACTTTTAGCATATTTAAAACCATTTAGATTGAAATTTCTATTTGTATTTATATTTGCTATAGCAAGTACAATCTTTGCAATATTGGCTCCTAGGATACTTGGAAAAGCTACGACCAAGATATTTGAAGGAGTGGTAGAAAGAGTAACAGGAGTTCCAGGTGGAGGTATAGATTTTGACTATATAAAAAATATAATATTTATTCTCTTGGGACTATATGTAGCATCTGCTGTATTTGCCTTTATTCAAGGTTTTATAGTTACGGGAGTTGCTCAAAGGGTATCTTACAATCTAAGAGATGAGATATCCGAAAAGATAAATAAACTTCCATTAAAATATTTTGATAAGGTGTCTCATGGAGATGTATTATCTAGAGTTACAAACGATGTAGACAGAATAAGTGAGAGTTTAAACCAGAGTTTAAGCCAGATTATAACTTCTTTTACTACCCTAATAGGTATTCTTATCATGATGTTTTCAATATCATGGCAGATGACCTTAATAGCTGTTTTGATCTTACCTCTTTCGCTT
>CAZRHX010000318.1:0-1523 GCA_964599855.1 uncultured Tissierella sp.
AACAATCTCTATTCCTTCTGCATCTGCCGAATCCATCTTATTTATAATTATAAGATCTGCCATCTTAAGATTTGCTTCACCAGGATGATAAGTTATCTCCTGACCCGCTCTTAAGGGATCTAGCAAAACTATCTTTAAATCTGATTTATAAAATGGAAAGTCATTATTTCCACCATCCCAAAGTATAATATCAGCTTCTTTCTCAGCCTCTCTGAGAATCACTTCATAATCCACACCTGAATAAACTACCATCTCATTATCAATAAGAGGTTCGTACTCTTCCCTCTCCTCTATTGTACAATTATGATCATCAAGGTCTTCATAAGATGCAAATCTCTGACAGATTTGATCTTTTAAATCTCCATAAGGCATAGGATGACGTATGACAACAACCTTTTTACCTAGTTTCTTTAGACTTTCATATACCTTTCTCGTCGTTTGACTCTTTCCCGCTCCAGTTCTGACTGCACAAACCGATATAAGAGCTTTAACAGACTTTATAGAGGTGTTCTCAGATCCCATCAATCTAAAATCCGCTCCCAAACTTAAAACCGTAGATGCCTTATGCATAACTTCTAGGTGAGAGATATCACTATATGCAAAGATTACTTGTTTAATATCCTTTTTTTCTATTAGAGTTTTCAACTCTTCCTCAGGATAAATATCTATTCCATCTGGATAAAGTTTTCCAGCTAATTCAGTTGGATATTTTCTTCCATCTATATTTGGTATCTGAGCCGCAGTAAATCCTAAAACATTGTAGAGTTCATTATCTCTAAAATAAGTATTGAAGACATGGAAGTCTCTCCCTGCAGCACCCATTATAAGTATATTTATCTTTTGCATAAAATCTCCTCCTCCTTTTAATATAAAAAACCCCTTCATCTCTATATAGAGACGAAGGGGTTCGCGGTACCACTCTAATTAAAATAGCCCTAGCTATTTTCACTTAATTTTTAACGACTAATAGCCGAAAACCTTCATGGGCCCTCTTCAATATAGTTCTATTTGTTAGACTCACACTCTACTCTAACTCGCTTTAAACTTTCCTATATTTACTATCCCAATCAATAGATTTTAATATTATTTTAATATTCAATATATTCTATTTAATTAACAATTATATACCTAATATCTATAATTAGCAAGTTTTTGAATTTACACAAGATTTTTTCTCAGTATAATAAGCAACTCCAAGCGCTCCTGGACCAACATGCAGACCAATCACCGGACCTATATCTTCTATGCTTATCTTTAATTCTAATTCCTCTTCTAATCTATCTCTTAGAACTTTAGCTTGCTCATAAGCATCTATATGATGGACAACAATTTCCTCTACATGATAATCTTTATTGTCTTCTAAAACCTTGTCTATCAGAGCCTTAATGGCATTCATTTTGGTTCTAACAGCTTTAAGAACAGTAGTCTTACCTTCTTCCACTGTCAAAACAGGTATTATCTTGAGTATACCTCCAATCATAGCTCCTGCACCACCTATTCTTCCACCTTTTTTAAGATATTTC
>CAZRHX010000319.1:0-1515 GCA_964599855.1 uncultured Tissierella sp.
CAGCATTTTCCTTGGCTTTATAGGAGAAGATTATGTGTTGGTTTCGTTTGTCTGGTAGGAAGTATTTGTCTCTATAGCTGGTTATAGTTCTTCCAAGTCTTTCTCCACCATCTAGTAAATAAACTTGAGCCCATAAATCTAATAATCCATTTGGTGCAGGTGTTCCAGTTAAGCCTACTACTCTTTTCATACAAGGTCTTACCTTTTTTAAGGCTTTGAACCTTTGAGACCTATGAGATTTAAAACTTGATAGTTCATCTATTACTACCATGTCAAAGGGCCAGTCTTTAAGATATCTATCTACTAGCCATTTAACATTTTCTCTATTTATAATATAGATATCAGCTTTCTCTTTAAGTCCATCTATTCTATTTTGTTTTGCTCCTAGAACTTTTGATATCTTTAAGTCTTTTAAGTGATCCCATTTATCCTTTTCACTGTCCCAAGTAGACTGGGCTACTCTAAGTGGTGCTATTACTAAAACCTTTTCTATTTCAAAGTAATCAAACATTAAGTCTTCTATGGCTGTTAAGGTTATTACTGTTTTCCCTAAACCCATATCTAGAAAGAGACCTGACTTTTCATTTTCTATTATAAAATCTTTAGCAAATGCCTGATAACTATGTGGTGTGTATTTCACCCAATCACCTCCTGGAGGAATTCATCTATCTTTTCATATGAATCTATTACATAGACTTTAAATCCTAAGTTTTCTAATTGTTCTTTTCTTTTTATTTGTAATGGTCTTAGGGTTTTTCCTGGTGCTTTAAGCTCTATAAAGAATATTCTCCCTTTAGGAAGAAGCACCAGCCTATCTGGTACTCCACTCATTCCAGGTGAGCTAAACTTTAAACTTAAACCACCCATCTTTTTTACTTCTTTTTTTAGTCTGTTTTCTATTTTACTTTCTAGCATTTTACTACTCCTTTTCATCAAGTGTGCAGGTCTGTGAAGGGTATCTATATAACTTTATATATATACTTTTTTTAAGGTCTATAGGAAAGTCCTATAGGAGAGTATCACCGACCTTCACACTTTGACTTTATATGAATTCTGTTTTTAGCTTTAAACCTCTAATTATCATACCTTCTCTAGTTTTCTTCCTTTCAAATTCTGATGAATCAATCGCAGTGTAAAAATCAGTGGTGCTTCTAATAAACTCCCCAGTTCTGATGCAAAAAGAGCGATATTCGTCATAAACTTTCCCTGATTTTTCTGTATAAGATTCATCTATCTCACAACATTCAGTAAGAAAATGATTTAACCAGTCATTGTTTTCTTTATATAACTTTATTGCTTCCTCAACCTTTTTAGGAAGATCTATTTTAAAGTTATTATTTATTACCTTCTGAGCTCCTTCTATTATCCACTTAAGAATAGCCCCACCTGCATTATCAAATAGGAAGTCTGCATAGTTTTTTATATCACTCTTTCCTTCTATCTTAGCTTCAAAAGGAATTACAATAAGCCTTCTCCAGGTTCCTTCATCAATAGCTCCCACCTTTGGTAGGTGAT
>CAZRHX010000320.1:0-1509 GCA_964599855.1 uncultured Tissierella sp.
TAACCAAGCTGCCGAAGCATTTGACACCGCTTTATAAAAGTCATTGTGTCCATGCCATTCTAGAAGTTCAGATGGAACATCAGAATAGTGTTGTAGTCCATAAATCAAGCCTCCAACACTTCTTGGCATAGCAACTCCCGGTAGGGAAATTCCATATCCCATAGTATCACAAGCACGAATTTTTATTGGAATATCATATTCTTTAGATAGCTTCATCAATTCATTTACAAAAGGAACTACAAAACCATAATAATCCGCTCTAGTAATATCTTCCAAATGACATCTTGGACGAACACCTATATCTAATGCATCTTTAACAACCGATAAATAATCTTCCATAGCTTGCTTCCGAGTTTTTCCTAATTTCTTAAAAATATGATAATCTGAACAACTTACCAATATACCTGTTTCCTTTATTCCCATATCTTTAACAAGTTTGAAATCTTCTTTTGTTGCTCTTATCCATGAAGTGATTTCTGGAAACTCATATCCCAGTTCCATACATCTCCTCACTGCTTCACGGTCTTTTTCACTATAGATAAAGAATTCAGTCTGACGAATAATGCCATTTGGACCTCCTAAGCGATGCATCATCTTATATAACTCAACTATTTGCTCTACGGTATAAGGAACTCGTGATTGTTGCCCATCTCTAAATGTAGTATCAGTAATCCAAATATTTTCAGGCATTCCTATAGGCACATGGCGATGGTTAAAGGATATCTTTGGTACCTGTGTATAGGAATAAATCTCTCTGTGAAGATTTGGCTTCTCTACATTTTGTAATTCATATCTATAAGGATCTTGTTCTAATAGGTTACTTCTTTTATCAAGCTTAGTCATAAAAACTCCTCCTCTTTAAACTATGTAATATTTTTAAAAATCGTGATTCTATTTTTATTTACTCTTACATAAGAGCACTTTGATCATTGTATACAAGTATACATTCAGCTTTATATAATGTCAAGATAGAATCTTAATTTTCAAATAATTATCATTTTAAATATAAAAATGAGGTCTAGAACCTTAAGTTGATAGTTCTAAACCTCATTAAATATTATTATATTGCTTTAGTTTTTATTTCTTCATTTATACGAGAGATAAATTCTTCTACATCTACTTGTCCTATATCTCCATCTTTTCTATCTCTTACAGATACCTTATTTTCAGAAACTTCTTTTTCTCCCACAATTAACATATATGGTATTTTTTGCATTTGAGCTTCTCTTATCTTGTATCCTACCTTCTCTGCTCTATCATCTATTTCAACTCTTATGCCTTCTTTTTTCATCTTATCTCTAACCTGATAGGCATAGTCGTTAAACTTATCTGAAATAGGTAGGATAGTTGCCTGAACAGGCGCAAGCCATATAGGGAATTTTCCAGCATAATGTTCTATTAAAATACCCATAAACCTTTCAATGCTTCCATATATAGTTCTATGAAGCATTACAGGTCTTTTCTTTTCATTATCCTTATCTATATAAGATATATCAAATCTTTCTGGCA